>CAZPXE010000046.1:0-13618 GCA_964590545.1 uncultured Rhodobacterales bacterium
AAGAATACGCCCAAATCCTGTGCGATGAAGTGCCCTATGCGGACCGCAAAGCGCTGGCCCATGCGATGTGGCAGGTGACGATGGCCGATGGTGTACGCGAAGATGCTGAAGAAGCGAAGCTGCATGAAATCGAGGAGGCGCTTGGACTTAGCGAACATGACAGCGCACAGGCCCGCGCCGCAGCGCTTGATTTGACGATCCCGCCGTCGCCGCTGCCGGGCACGGAGTAACACACCGCTTGTCGTGATCCCGCGCAGCCCATAGGTATCAAATATGTTTGCTGATTTCCTGAAACGCCTCACCGCGCCCGACCCCGCCCCGCTCCCCGATGCGGATGCCCGCCTTGCCTTGACCGCGCTGCTGGTGCGCGTGGCCCGATCCGATGGGGACTACGCCGCATCGGAAATTGCTCAGATCGATGCCGCCATGGCCCAGCGTTACGGGCTGGATGAGGCCGCGATGGCTGCGTTACGCTCGGAGGCCGAAGCGCTGGAGGCTGAAGCCCCCGACACCGTTCGCTTCACCCGCGCGATCAAGGATGCAGTCGCGTATGAGGATCGCCTTGGCGTAATTGAAGCGCTTTGGTCGGTTGTATTGGCCGACGCAAAACGCACGACAGAAGAAAACGCGTTGATGCGCATGGTCGCAAGTTTTCTCGGCATCGAGGATGTGGACAGCCATCGCGCCCGCAGGCGGATCGCGGACGGCTTGGGATGATTGCCCATCTGGGCATGTATGGCAGCAGCGCAGCCAATGCTGGGCTTTGGATGCGTATTCGTCTGGCGCTGGGATATGGGCCGGATCAGCTGACCCCTTCCGAGGATGTCTGGCGCATTTGGGAACATCCTGATCTGCTGTTTTCCCAGACCTGTGGCTACCCGTATCGCGCACGTCTGCATGATAAAGTGCAGCTGATTGGCACGCCGGATTATGGGGTGGCAGGGTGTCCACCGGGGTATTACCGTTCGGTGTTTGTGAAACGGCGGGGCGATCCGCGCCACGATCTCAGCGGGTTCCAAGGCGCTTGCTTCGCCTACAATGACGCGCTGTCGCAATCAGGTTGGGCAGCGCCCGTGGCGCAGATGGTCTCGGAGGGTGTCCGACCGGGCGCTCTGGTTGAAACCGGGGGCCACGCCGCCTCAGCGCGCGCCATCGCAGACGGCTCTGCCGATTTTGCCGCGTTGGATGCGGTGACCTGGGAGATGATCGCGCGGTCTGAGATGGAGATCACAGACCAGATCGTGCCTTTCGCCGAAACCGCGCCGAGCCCTGGGCTGCCCTATATCACAGGTCCGAAAGGGGATAGCGATGCGCTGGCAAGGGCTGTGACAGAAGCGATTGAAACGCTACCTGTAGATACGCGCGAGATGTTGCTGCTGCGCGGGCTCGCCCTGATCCCGGCGGAAGACTATCTGGCAGTTCCAACGCCGCCATCACCGCATGAACTTATCCACAGCGCCGCATCATCCAGTAGATGAGCTTGAGCGCATATGTCCCCTATCTCAAAACGATTTTGCAAGTTATCAACATGTGGATAACCCAATGAAGGTCGCGCAGATGAGTGCCGAAGATTTCCTGACCCAGACCCCGAACATCCACGCCCTGCGGGTCGCTGCTGCCGATTTGAACGGCCAGCCACGCGGGAAGCGGATGCCTGTATCGGGGGCAAGTAAAGCACTGGCGGGCGGCACGCGGTTTCCGCTGTCGGTGATGAACCTTGATATCTGGGGCGGCGATATCGAGAACAGCCCACTGGTGCTGGAAAGTGGCGACCGCGACGGGGTTTTGCATCCGACTGAGCGCGGCTTTGTGCCGATGCCGTGGCTCAAGACCCCGACTGCGATGCTCCCGATCTGGATGCATTATGAGGACGGCATGCCGTTCGAAGGCGACCCACGGCAGGCGCTGGCCCGCGTGCTGGAGCGCTACACCGCGCGCGGCCTGACACCGGTGGTTGCCACGGAGATGGAATTTTTTCTGATCGATGACAGCGGGCCGGACTTGCGTGTGCCGCCCTCTCCGCGGTCTGGCAAGCGGCGGATGGCAGGGGAGATCCTGTCCATGCGCGTGCTGGATCAGTTCGATGCCTTCTTTACCGAGCTTTATGATGCCTGCGAGGCCATGGATATCCCTGCGGATACGGCGATTTCGGAAAGCGGGCTGGGTCAGTTCGAAATGAACCTGACCCATGTGGCTGACGCGCTGAAAGCGGCCGATGATGCGTGGCTGTTCAAGCTGTTGGCGACCGGGCTCGCGCGCAATCACGGCTTTGCGGCAACCTTCATGGCCAAACCCTATGTAGACTATTCAGGCAACGGGATGCATATGCATTTTTCCGTTCTGGATCAGGATGGTAAGAATGTGTTTGACGATGGCGGCGCGGCGGGCACCGACCTGCTGCACCATGCGATTGCGGGCTGTCTGAAAAGCCTTGCCCCCTCGACACTGATCTTCGCGCCCCACGCCAATTCCTATGCACGGCTCGTTCCCGGCGCGCACGCGCCCACGACGATTTGTTGGGCCTATGAAAACCGCACATCCGCCATTCGCGTCCCCGCTGGCCCCCCCGCCGCGCGGCGGATTGAGCACCGGGTCGCGGGGGGCGATGTGAATCCTTATCTGTCAATTGCCTCGGTGCTGGGCGCGGCAATGAACGGGATCGAAGATGCCATCGCGCCGCCCCCGCCGATCAGCGGAAACGCATATGAGCAAGACCTCCCGCAGATTCCGGCGCGCTGGCAGGACGCAATTGATCAGTTCGAATCCAGTGAAGAGATCGCGCGCATTTTCGATCCAATGCTGATCCGCAATTTCTGCCTGACCAAACGGCAAGAGGTGCGGAACGTGGCGGAATTGAGCGCGCAAGAGCAGACGGACCTGTATCTGGGCCTTGTTTAACGCGCGATTTCCCCAAAAATCGCGCAGGCGCAAGACTTGAAGATTTGCTCCGTAACAGGCCCAATGCTAACGAAAGCCAAACGGCGGTAAGGTGAGCTATGAAAATCGGAATTCTGCAAGCCGGGCATTTCCCGGACGCATTGCGGGCGGATATGGGCGATTACGATGCGATGTTTGCGCGGCTGCTGGACGGGCATGGGCTGACATTTCAGACGTGGAATGTGGTCGATATGGACTTCCCTGTTAGCCCGGAAGATGCGGACGGTTGGCTGATCACCGGCTCGCGGCACGGTGCATATGAGGATCTGCCATTTATCCCGCTGTTAGAGGGGTTTATCCGCGATATTGATGGCGCCGACCGCCCCTTGATCGGGGTTTGTTTCGGTCATCAGATTATCGCTCAGGCACTTGGCGGGCGGGTCGAGAAATTCGCTGGTGGATGGTCTGTCGGGCGCACAGAGTATGACGGGCCGGAAGGGGCGCTTGCGCTGAACGCGTGGCACCAGGATCAGGTGGTGGAGGCGCCGGAACGGGCGCGCACGTTGGCCAGTTCCGACTTCTGCCAAAACGCGGTCCTTGCCTACGGGGACACGATCTGGACCGTGCAGGCGCACCCCGAGTTTGGCGCGGATGCCGTGGATGGGCTGGCAAAAACACGCGGCAAAGGTGTTGTGCCGGACACCCTTCTCGATGCTGCGACGGCGCAACTAGACACGCCCACCGACCGTCAGGGCGTAGGGGCACAGATGGCCGCGTTTTTTCTGAGCCATCAGCAACGGAGCACCGCGGCATGAGTGACGACTGGATCTCCCGACTGCCTGAGGCCGCGCGCGCCTATCTCGAAGGGCGCAAGCTGGATGAGGTGGAATGCGTCATCGCAGATCTGCCCGGAATTGCGCGGGGCAAAGCGGTTCCGGCGAGCAAGTTCGCGCGGCAAACCAAGTTCCACCTACCTGACAGCATCTTTTTCCAAACGATTACAGGCGGTTGGGGCGAAGCTGCGGATGAGGATGGGTTCATCGAAAAGGACATGGTGCTGCTGCCGGATATGAGCACCGCGACCGCCGCGCCCTGGACTGGGGATTGGACGTTGCAGGTCATTCACGACGCCTACGACCGCAAGGAACAGCCCGTCCCCTTCGCGCCGCGCAATGTGCTGAAACGCGTCGTGCAACTGTATCATGACAAGGGCTGGACCCCTGTGGTCGCGCCAGAGATGGAGTTTTTCCTTGTTGCCCGCAACATCGACCCGGCGCAAGAGATCGCCCCGATGATGGGCCGCTCGGGTCGTCCGGCGGCGGCGCGGCAGGCTTATTCGATGACGGCGGTGGACGAGTTTGGGCCGGTGATCGACGACATTTACGACTTTGCCGAAGCGCAAGGGTTCGAAATTGACGGGATCACGCAGGAAGGCGGTGCGGGTCAGTTAGAGATCAATCTGCGCCATGGCGATCCGGTGAAGCTGGCCGATGAAGTGTTTTTTTTCAAACGGTTGATCCGGGAAGCCGCACTGCGCCACGACTGTTTCGCAACCTTCATGGCCAAGCCCATCGCGGATGAGCCGGGCAGCGCAATGCATATTCACCACTCGATTCTGGACAGCGCGACGGGGGAGAATATCTTCTCCGGTCCTCAGGGGGGCGAAACGGATGCGTTTTTCCATTTCATCGCCGGCTTGCAGACCCACCTGCCTTCGGCGCTGGCAGTGCTGGCGCCTTATGTGAATTCCTACCGGCGATTTGTGAAGGACCACGCCGCGCCGATCAATCTGGAATGGGCGCGGGACAACCGGACGACCGGCATTCGTGTGCCGCTGTCCGGGCCGGACGCGCGGCGGGTGGAAAACCGGATCGCGGGGATGGATTGTAACCCGTATCTCGGGATCGCGGCGTCGCTGGCTTGCGGGTATCTGGGGCTGACGCAGGAAAAGCGCCCAGACCGGCAATTCAAGGGCGATGCCTATGAGGGTGAGGGGGATATCCCGCCGGTTCTTGGCTCGGCGCTTGATCTGTTCGACGAGGCTACGGCGCTTCACGCGGTGCTGGGTGAAGAGTTTGCGCGGGTCTATGGCATTGTGAAACGGGCAGAATACGGAGAGTTTCTGGCGGTGATTTCACCTTGGGAGCGCGAGCACCTTTTGCTCAATGTCTGAGCCTTTGGCGGGTTTGGGGCGTTTGAGTTTGTTTTGCCAAGCGAAGTAGGGAGCGGCGCGTATGTCATTGCTTTATGCCAATGATAAAGCTGGGGAATACCCGGCGTCGTGGTATGCGGCGACGGCAGAGCCGTTGCCTTCCTTCGACCCGCTAAAAGGCGAGTTTCGCGCCGATGTCTGTGTCATTGGCGGCGGGTATACCGGGCTGTCGGCGGCGCTGCATCTGGCGCAAGCGGGGCGCGATGTTGTGCTGATCGACGCGCAGCGGGTCGGGTTTGGCGCGTCTGGGCGCAATGGCGGGCAGCTTGGATCCGGGCAGCGTGAGGATCAGATCACGCTTGAAAAATGGGCCGGGCGCGAGGATGCGCGGAAATTTTGGGAGTTGGCGGAGGATGCGAAGCAGCTCGTCAAAGACCTGATTTCGAAGCATAATATCGACTGTGCCTATCGACCTGGCGTGGCAGAGGCCGGGTCCACAGCGGCGGATGTGGCGGAGTTGCATGGTTATGCGGAACATCTGTCAAAGCACTACGGTTACGAGACCGAGGTGCTGGATGCGGAGGCTTTCGCCGCGCTTTGCCCCTCGCCGGATTACAAGGGCGGCGTGCTGGACCGGGATGCAGGGCATTTGCACCCCTTGCGCTATGCGTTCGGGTTGGCGCGGGCCGCGGTGGCTGCTGGTGTGCGGATTTATGAGCGGACGGAGGCGCATCATATCGAGCATGGCGCGCGGCCCGTGGTGCGCACGGCGCGGGGGCGCGTGTTGGCAGAGCATGTGGTGCTGGCGACCAACGGGTATTCTCAGGGGTTGGCGCGCCCGGTCGCGGCGCGGGTGCTGCCGATTAATAACTTTATCGCAGCGACGGAACCGTTGGGAGATCGCGCGGCGGAGGTTTTGACCGAGGATATTGCGCTCGCAGACAGCAGGTTTGTGGTGAATTACTTCCGGCTGTCGGAAGATCGGCGGCTGCTATTTGGCGGCGGCGAGAGTTACGGAGATCGCTTTCCCAAAGACATCGCCGCGAAGGTGCGCGGGCCGATGTGTGAGGTTTTTCCGTCCCTTAGCGATGTGAAGATCGACTATGCGTGGGGCGGCACGCTTGGGATCACGATGCGCCGCCTGCCCTATCTGGCGCGGGTTTCGCCCAATGTGCTCTGCGCTTCGGGCTATTCGGGGCATGGGGTTGGCACCGCGACACATGCGGGCTGGTTGATGGCAAAAGCGATCGAGGGCGAGAGCGACGGGTTCGACACCATGTCCCGCCTGCCTTGCACCCCCTTCCCCGGCGGCGCGATGTTCCGCACACCGCTTCTGACGCTGGCGATGAGCTGGTATGCGATGCGGGATCGGCTGGGAATTTAGACCCAAGAAACGAAAGTTGCCTAACTTCTGTTACAGGAGTTTCACTTTCTTTGGGCTGCATTTTAGTATAAGAAAAGCAAAAATACCAATTAAGGAAACGCAAAATGTCGAGCTTGCCGGACCCACATGCTGCTGAACCGATCCCCGCGCGGGTCATGGCCGAAATCGAGACTCTGATGCAGTCGGGCGATCTGTTCCGCTACACCGCCCCGCAAGACGCGCCGGTCGCACTGCTGGAGGCGGAATTCGCGCAGATGATGGGCAGCAAATTCGCGCTGGCGGTGTCGTCTTGTTCGGCTGCGCTCTTCCTGTCGCTCAAGGCGTTGGGGTTGCCACGCGATGCGCGGGTGTTGATCCCCGGCTTTACCTTTGCGGCGGTGCCTTCGGCCGTGATGCATGCGGACTGCAAGCCGGTTCTTTGCGAAGTGGGAGAGAATTATCGCATTGATCTGAAGGACTTCGAGGCGAAGCTGGACAGCGTGCAAGCGGTGATCATCAGCCATATGCGCGGGCACACATCGGACATGGATGCGATCCTGAACCTGTGTGCCACGCGGGATATTCCAGTGATCGAGGACGCGGCGCATTCACTCGGGACCACGTGGAACGGGACGAAAATCGGGACGATGGGGCGCGTGGGGTGCTTTTCGTTTCAGTCTTACAAGATGATCAATGCGGGCGAAGGCGGTATTCTGATCACCGATGATGCGGATCTGGTGGCACGGGCGATCATCATGTCCGGCGCCTATGAGCATAACTGGAAAAAGCACCCGGTTTTGCAGGGCGCTTTCGCCAAATGGCAAAACCAATTGCCGCTCTATAACCTGCGGCTGTCGAACCTGTCAGCGGTGGTGATCCGGGCGCAATTGCCGGAACTGGCGCAGCGCTGCGCGGATGGGCTGGTGAACCATGATCGGCTGGCGGAGGTGCTGAACGGCTCTCCTTGGCTCGACGTGCCGCCGCCGCTTGCGGGCGAGCATCGCGCACCCGATAGCATTCAGTTCAATGTTGTTGGATTGGACGATGCCGGCATTCGCCGTTTTGCCGATCTGGCTGGAGCGGCTGGCGTGAAGGTGCAGGTCTTTGGCCAAAGCGCCGACAATGCCCGAGCGTTTTGGAACTGGCAATTTATCGAGGATTTACCCGAGCTTCCACAGACACGCGCCATGCTGATGCAGGCTTGTGACGTGCGGCTTCCGGTGCATCTGAGCCATGCAGAAGTCGGCGCGATTGGTGATGTTCTGATGGCGGCGATTGCCGACGCGGCGGACGGCGCGCAGATCGCGGCGGAGTAGAACTCCGCCCTGCGCCAAAGCGTTGGTCAGAGTTTCGACAGTTTTTCCTGCAACGCAGCAAGCTGTTTTTTGATCGCGTCGAGGTCTTCACCCTCGGCCGTAGACTCGGCTTCCGGCGCTGGACCCGATGCGCCCCACGGCATTCCACCCGTCATCGCCTTCAGGAAAGCCTGTTGCTGTGCCTGCATCGCATCGAAGCCGGGCATGTTCGCCATAGGGTTTATGGCGTTCATATTCTCGACCATTTTGGACTGTCCGTCGCGCAGCATGTCAAAGCTGGCTTGCAGGAATTGCGGCACGATGCTGGCCCCGCCGCCCATATAGCTGCGAACCAGATCGGTCAGCACATCGACGGGCAGGACGTTTTCGCCCTTGCTCTCATGCTCGGCGATGATTTGCAGCAGGTATTGGCGTGTGAGGTCGTCGCCGGACTTGAGGTCGACGATCTGCACCTCGCGCCCTTCGCGGATGAATCCGGCAATATCGTCGAGCGTGACATAGTCGCTCGTCTCGGTGTTGTAGAGACGGCGGCTGGCGTATCGCTTGATGAGCAATGGTTTGTCACGCTCTGCCATTTGGGGTCCTTCCGAAAACGGGTGCTGCACCGCAGCTTAGGGCAGGTGTGGATGAATGGAAAGCCTGCTTAATGGTTGTGCATATGTGCCAGCTCACCGCCCGAAGCGGGTAAGGTTTTCCACACTCGCCGGATGAAACACGCGGCTTACACTCAGCGCATCAACTAATTCTTTGGGAGTATTACGATGAAACCGTTTTTAGCTGCTGGCCTGACCACTGCACTGCTTGGGCTGGCCCCGATGGCACATGCCCTCACCGTCGCGTCCGAGACAGCGACACCGGGTGGGGATTACGCGGACACAATCGACACAGGGCCAAATATTACCGTTCCGGGAGCTCTGCCGGATGATGATGATGTGGACCTGACAGGCCGTTTACGCCTGAACTGCGTGTCGAGCGATTGCAGCGACACGTCCGGGCTACGCGATCCGTCCGATGCGTTTTTCTTCACTGTCGGGCCAGATCAAGAAGTGATCGACGTGCTGTTTAGCTTCGATGAAAGTGACGTAACAACAGGCTCACTCTCTTCCGTCGTGTTTGAGCTGTCCATATCGGGGCCGGGCGTGATTGTGGATGAATCGTATATCGGGCCGGTGACAAATGACGCGCTCAACCCCGGCAGCCCGTTTGGGCCCGGCACCTACAGCGTGTTCTTTGGCGCGGTGGAGTCCGCAGCCGATTTCACGGGCCGGGTCAATTGGCAGTTTAGCTCATTTGTTGAGAATACGGCGGCTCCGGTTCCCCTGCCCGCCTCTGCTCCGGTCCTGCTGGCGGGGCTTGGCGCGTTGACGCTGATGCGGCGCAAACGCGGCTAAGATACAGTTTGAAGAATAAAAAAAGGGCGGACCTTCTATCGAAGGCCCGCCCATCTTCATTGCACCCTTTAGGGAGGAGGAGGGGTGCAAATCAGGTCGTGCTTACTTCGCAGCAGCTGCTTTTTTCACAGCCGTCGTTGCGTCGTTCGCAGCTTTCTTAACAGCTGCGGTCGCATCTTCTTGGAAGTCTTTGCCAGCGGCCATCATCAGCTCAACTGTTTCCATTTGCACTTTCTTCGCGATTTCGGCGAAGGCGGCCATGTTCTCAGCAGCCACTTCAGCGGAAGAGGACGCGAAATCGGTCATGGCTTTGGCGTAGTCGGCCGGCTCTGTTTTGGCTTTGGACATATCTGCCAGCTTGGTCAGAGTGTCTTTGGTCCACTTGGAGGACAGCTCTGCGGATTTTTCAGCAGCTTCCAGAGCAACACCGGACATCTTTTCGTTCAGGGTCGCGGTTGTCTTGAATGCATCTTCCATTGCTTTGGTGTCAACGGGGAATGCGCCCATCATGTCTTTCATGACGGCGGTGAAATCTTGTGCTTTTGCCATTGTAATTCTCCTTTTTCGGCCCAACGTCGCTTCATCTCTGCTGCGATTACAGAATAAATATACGCTGCGCTGCAGCATTTCAAGTGTTTTTCTGCATTGCAGCATGGACAAATGCTACATCTGCACAATGCAATCTATATGTCTGAAAAATATATATAATAGACTTCAACCCCCTCCATTTCGGGGGCGAAAAGGCACTCAGCGGCCATTTTGCCGCAGATGCGTAATCGACTCTAAAGCCAAGGCCGTTCGATTTTTTGTGCCTGAAGTTGCCTTTGCATGGGCTTTGCTAGGTCGGCCTCTGTGCCCGTGATATGGTAAAGCCCGCACCGCGCGCAGAGGTACAGCATTCGCCCAGAGCGTATCCCCCCCGCAGGCGTTGAAAGGTTCCGGATCTCCCAAACGGCAATCGCGATATCCGGCAAGGCACACGGCCCCATAGCGCGACATGTGCTGCGTATAGAGTCCGGCGGCGCGAACGCGCAGCACTTTGTCGGACGGGGTGAGCAGCGCTGTGAACGTTCCGTAGACCGTCACACCGCCTACTGTCAGCCCACACAGCAACCACACAATCCAAACAATGGACAACTGTTCGCCTATCACACGCCTTTTCTGCGCTGCAGACCGCTGGCCAAGCACTCCATCGCGCAGGGATAGCTGCGAAACCTAACAGTAGGTTTCGCAATGCGATGCTTTTCCTGAAAAATGCGCGCGGGCGTACTCCGCTCAGTTCATCGCCTTCGCCGCAACATAGGTGCCTGGGGCATCGCAGAGAATCTTGTGATCCGGCCCACCCACTTTGCGCGCTTTGATCTTTTTGCCAGATTTCGGGGCGAGCCAATCGCCCCAGCGCGGCCACCAAGAGCCTTCGTGGAAACTGGCACCCGCGTGCCAATCGGCCGCGGAAATCGTCAGATCGTCATTCGTGTAGTGTCCATATTTGTTTTTGGTCGGCGGGTTCACGATCCCCGCGACATGGCCGCTTTCGGACAGAACAAACGTCCGATCTTTGCTGCCCATTTTCTGCACACCGCGATAGCAATCGCGCCAGGCGGCAATGTGATCCGTTTCGCAGGTGATGGCAAAAAGCGGAACGTCAACCTCATCGAGCACCAGATGATGGCCCATCAGGTCGAACCCGATTGTCGCCAATTCGTTGCGCTGGCACAGGCCGCGCAGGTATTGCATCGCCATTTTGGCGGGCAGGTTCGCACCATCGCCATTCCAATAAAGCAGATCGAAAGCAGGCGGCGCTTCGCCCAACATGTAGCTTTTGATCGCAGGCCCATAGACCAGATCGTTCGAGCGCAAGAAGGAGAAGGTTCGCGCCATGATGACCGAGGGCAGCACGCCCTTGTCGTTCACCTCTTCTTCGATACCGTCGATGAAATCGTTCTGCAGGAAGGGGGTGAACTCCCCCTGCTCGCCGAAATCGGTGAGCGCGGTAAAGAGCGTGGCGGAATTGACAGATTCATCGCCTTTTTGCTTGAGCAGCGAAAGCGTGAGCGACAAGGTCGTGCCCGCGATGCAATAGCCCACCGCGTTAACGGTTTTCTGCTTGGTGATCGCCTTCACCTCGCGGATCGCGGTCAGGTAGCCATCCTCGATATAATCCTCCATCCCGACTTCGGAATAGGTCGCATCGGGGTTAATCCAAGATACGACGAAGACGGTGAAACCCTGTTCGCTCGCCCATTTGATCAGACTGTTTTGCTCTTTCAGATCGAGAATGTAGTACTTGTTGATCCAGGGCGGGAAGATGATCAGCGGACGTTCATACACCTGCTCGGTCGCCGCTTCATACTGGATCAGTTCCATCATCCGGTTGCGATAGACAATGCCGCCGGGCGAGGTGGCAATGTTCTTGCCCAGTTCAAACGCGCTTTCATCCGCGAGCTTCACGACCATCTCGCCTGAATTCGCCTCAAGGTCCGTAATCAGGTTTTCGAGGCCTTGCACAAGGCTCATCCCCTCCGTCTCAACCGCCTTTTCCAGCGCATCGGGGTTGGTGGCGAGGAAATTCGTGGGCGCCATCATGTCGATGATTTGTTGGCTGAAATAGCTCAGGCGCTGCTTTTCTTTTGGGTCCAGATCAACGGCATCATCGACAGCCGCTTTGATCGCGTCCGCGTTGATCAGGTATTGCTGTTTGACGAAGTTGAAATAGGGGTGCGTGTCCCACATCGGGTTGGCAAAGCGCCGGTCGCGCGGGCTGGGATCGTCGGGGGCTGTGAACTTGCCGGATGCCAGCGCCTGTTGCGCCTCGACGAAATGCGTGACCGTTTTCGTCCAGTAGGACATCTGATTTTCGATCAGCTTGGCCGGATTCGCCATCGCCTCGGACCAGTACGCGGACAGCGCATTAGTGTATAAATCCGGGCTGGGCGCATCGAGCGCGGGGTTATGGCCTTTGCGATTGCTCATTACAGAGATAAGTCGCTGCGAAAGAGCCTCGACCTTACGGAGGTTTTCGTTCATTTTCTCGAGATTTTGCCCCTCGAGATCGTCGCCCGCCATGATTTCCACCCAAATTCCTGCGTTTCAATTGTTGTCAACTTAACCTTTCACGGTTACCTTCGCACCTGCAGCATATTGTCGCCGAACTGGGGAGTGGTGCGACGGCCCGCGGCAAAGGTCCGATCCTATTGTGACGTTTGCCGCGACCCAGGTAAAGGAATGACGCCATGCGCTTTATGATGAACTACGACTGGATTGAGACGGTTCGAAACACAAACCAGTGGTTGGGCGCGTCGGCGTCGGCCATGGCCTCCTATCCCGCCTTCGCAATGATGCCGAACCCGGCGCTGCAATGGATGCAAGCCTGGGGTGAGGTGACAGAACGAACTTTTGCCCGCATGGTCGTCAAGCCTGATTGGGGTATTCACAGCTTTACCTGCGAGGATGGGCGCGACCATCTGGTGAATATTGAAACGGTGGTGGAGCGTCCTTTTGGCGATCTGATCCATTTCAATGTTGCGGGTCGCGAGGAACAAGCGCGCAAGGTGCTGCTGGTTGCCCCCATGTCGGGCCACTATGCGACGCTGCTGCGCTCGACGGTGCAATCGCTGATCCCGAATTGCGAGTTGTATATCACTGATTGGCACAATGCGCGGGATATCCCGGTATCGGCGGGCAAGTTCGATGTTGAGGATTATACGCTCTACCTCGTGGACTTTATGCGCGAGCTTGGCCCGGATACTCATGTGATCGCCGTGTGCCAGCCGGCACCGCTGACCTTGGCCGCGACGGCCTATCTGGCGGAGTTGGAGCCTGATGCCCAGCCCCGCACGCTGACGCTGATTGGTGGGCCGATTGACCCAAATGCGACGCCGACGGACGTCACCGATTTCGGCCACCGGGTCACGATGGGCCAGCTCGAAGAGTTCATGATCCAGCGCGTTGGCTTCAAATATCCCGGCGTGGGGCGCAAGGTCTATCCCGGTCTGCTGCAACTGTCCTCTTTCATGTCGATGAACGGGGACCGCCATTCGAAGGCGTTTACAGATCAGATTGGCCGCGTGGCGAAGGGCGAGGCGTCGGATCACGACCCGCATAACCGCTTTTATGACGAATATCTCGCCGTGATGGACATGACGGCGGAGTTCTATCTGTCGACGGTTGAGCGCATCTTCAAGAACGGTGAGATTGCGAAGAACGAATTTGTCGTGGATGGCCACAAGGTCGATATCGGCGCGATTACCACGGTCGCGGTGAAGACGGTCGAAGGCGCGAAAGACGATATTTCGGCCCCCGGCCAATGCGTTGCGGCGCTGGACCTGTTGACGGGTTTGCCGGACGACAAGAAAGCCTCTCACCTTGAGCCGGATGCCGGGCATTACGGTATCTTCGCGGGCAAAAGCTGGCGCAACAATATCCGGCCCTTGGTGCTGAACTTCATCGACGCCAACAGCGCGGCGCCAGCGAAGACGAAGCCAAAACGCGCCGCGCGCAAAGCAGCGAACAAGAACGC
>CAZPXE010000047.1:0-13312 GCA_964590545.1 uncultured Rhodobacterales bacterium
CATAGGCCGCGAAGTCTGGCCCGAGGTCGGGTGAGGCATAATGCCCGCCGATGGTCTTGCCCGCCGCTGCCGTTGCGGCCATCTCCGCCAGCATCTTGGGATCGGCATGGGCGACACCGGGGAAATTCATCATCTCGCCCAGTCCGATAATACCGGGCCATGTCATCGCTTCCGCCACATCTTCGGGGCCGATTTCATACCCGGTGGTCTCCAGCCCCGGCGCAGAGGGCGCGCAGGACGGCATTTGGGTGAAGATATTGATCGGTTGCAACAGCGCTTCGTCATGCATCATGCGCACACCGGGCAGGCCGAGCACATTGGCGATCTCATGCGGGTCGGTGAACATCGTGGTGGTCCCGTGGGGGATCACAGCGCGGGCGAATTCTGCCGGGGTGAGCATACCGCTCTCGATATGCATATGCCCATCGCAAAGGCCCGGGATCATGTAGCGGTCCTTGGCGTCGATGATCTTCGTGTCCGGCCCGGTGCAATAGCTGGCATCTGGCACCACGCAGGCAATACGGCCCTTGGCGATGGCGATGTCATATCCCGGCAACGCCTCGCGGCTATGGACGTTCACCCAGATGCCGCCCTTGATGACGGTATCCGCCATCGCGCGCCCGGCGGCGACATTGATCAGGTCAGCGGCTACATCGGGCCATGTGGGGAAGGGGAATTGGTCAGCCATGTATCAGTGTTTCCTATTCCCGTTGAAGGTGCAAGCGGGGTAGACAGTGAAATTTATATCAACAATACTGACCTTAATTTGAAAGGATAGCCAGATGGACTTTGAAACAGTCTCTGCCGAGGATTTCGGAGCCAGCCTGCGCGGGATCGGGTTGAACATTTTGGTGCGCGATGTGCCTGCGGAATGTGCGTTCCTTCAGGCGGTTTTCGGGATGTCCGCGCATCGCGTGACGGCGGATTTTGCGATTGTCACATATGGCAATCAGGTGTTTCAACTGCACAGTGACGGCACCTATCATTCTAACCCACTGCTCTCCGTGCTGCCCGAAAACCCGCCGCGTGGGGGCGGGGTTGAGATACGGCTGTATGACAGCGACCCCGACAATGCCGTCGCCGCCGCCAAGGAATTCGGCGCGACGATTTTGCAGGAGCCGACCGACAAGCCGCACGGGCTACGGGAGGCGTATATTCTGTGTGACAACGGCTATGCTTGGGTACCGTCGCGGCCACTGTAGAACGCTTTGAGTTCGGACCGAAGCCAGCTTGTGAACACCTGTGCCGATGGCATGGATTGCGCTTGCGGGGTTTGGATCAGGTAGTACGCCTCCTGCAACTCGGCCTTGTGCGAGAACGGCGCGATCAGGTCTCCTCGCGCAATCAGGCGGTCGGCTATCGCATCATGGGCCAGGCAGAGCCCGCCCCCGGCAACGGCGACAGCCAGCGCGACCGAGTAGGTCGAAGCCAGAGTTACGGCGGGGTTTGGCCAGTTCAGCGCCTGCTCTTCGGCCCAAACTGCCCATGTTCCCATCATGTTCATGCAGTCGTAGAGGGGCTGTTCGACCAGCGTTTCAAGCGTCACCTCATAGCCCGGTGCGCAAACGGGATAATAGCAATCCGTCGCAATCCGCTCGGCATGGACCATGTCTGACGGGCGCAGCGAGTAGCGGATTTCCACATCGGCCCCTTGCGCCATGTCACGCGGTTCCCACAGCTCGGTCGAGATTTGCAAACGCACATCCGGGTGCAGGCGCGCGAAGTCCTGCAGGCGGGGCGACAGCCAATGGATTGCGAATGACAGGTTGCATTGCAGGCGCAGCACGTCCTGCCCAGTCTGTGTCACGGCGCGGGTGCCGTGGGCGAGGGTGCGGAAGGCGTCCCGCACCACGGGCAGATAGCTCAGGCCCGTTTGGGTCAGTTCCAGCGCGCGGGGGCGGCGGTGGAACAGGGGTTTGCCCAAGTGCCCTTCCAGCGATTTGATCTGCTGTGAGACAGCGCTTTGCGTCATGTTCAACTCGTGCGCGGCGCCTGTGAACGACAATGTGCGCGCGGACGCTTCGAAGGCGCGTAGCCAGTTCAAGGGGGGTAGGTCGCTTTTCATAATGCAGCTATAAGCCAAACTTATGCATTGGGGCAAAATTATTCGTTGGTCATGCGCGCGCGGTTTGGCGAAGGATTGGCCTCAAAGGCCAAAGGAGTCGCCCATGACCGTCACAAATCTGCGCCCCAACATGGATCACTGGCAGGAGCGGGTTGATCTTGCCGCGGCTTTCCGCTGGACTGCCCGGCTGAATATGCATGAGGCGGTGGCGAACCACTTCTCGCTTTCGGTGAACGAGGATGGGACGCGGTTTCTGATGAACCCGAACCAGATGCATTTCGCGCGGGTGAAGGCGAGCGATTTGCTGTTGCTCGATGCCAATGACCCGGCCACGATGGATGCCCCTGATGCGCCGGACCCGACGGCGTGGGGGTTGCATGGCACGCTGCACCGGCTCTGCCCCCATGCGCGCTGTGCGATGCATGTGCATTCGATCCACGCTACGGTGCTGGCATGCCTCGCCGATAGCCGCCTGTTGCCGATCGACCAGAACACGGCGATCTTCTTTAACCGCTACGCGATTGATGAAAACTATGGCGGGCTGGCCTTTGAAGAAGAAGCGCAGCGCTGTGCTGACCTGCTGAGCGATCCGAAGAAAAAGGTGCTGATCATGGGCAATCACGGCGTCATGATCACGGGCGACACGGTGGCCGAGACGTTTAACCGGATGTTCTATTTCGAGCGCGCGGCGGAGACCTATATTCGCGCGCTGTCCACAGGCCAGCCTTTGCGGGTGCTCTCAGATGAGGTGGCGGAGAAGACGGCGCAAGAGATTGAAGCCTATCCCGAACAGGACGTGCGGCATCTGGAGGAGCTCAAGGCCATTCTGGATGAAGAAGGCAGCAGCTACGCGTCGTAGCGCGGTGCAAGGGAGGGAGCGTAGATGACCGATCTCAGCCAAGATCCGGAAACCCAACGGTGGAACCATCATCCGGGGCGGGAGGTGATGTTGAACCCGCTGTTCCAGTGGCCCCCCGATGTGATGGGCGCGGCGCGGTGGTATCGGGGCGCGTGGTTGCAGGTGACCGGGCTGACTGTGCCGTTTGTGCTGGCAGTGGTGATGTATGTCACGCTGATCCCGCCGCTGGCTGCTATGCAAAGTTTTGCCGCCGGATGGATGTTTCAGGTCTGGTTGGCGAACATGATCCCGCAAATCATCGTCGCGGGCGGGCTGCATTGGTGGCTTTATTCGCGCAAAGGGCAGGGGCTGGCGAAGAAATTCGACAAGCGTGATCTGGCTTATGACAACGGTACCTTCACCTTCCGCAACCAGCTTTGGGACAATGTATTCTGGACGCTGGGTTCCGCCATTACGGTGGCAACTGTCTATCAATGGGTGATCTTCTGGGCGATGGCGAATGGCTTTGTGCCGACTGTCACATTTGCCGAGAACCCGGTCTGGTCGTTGATCTGGCTGGCTGTGATCCCGGCTTGGTCCAGCTTTCACTACTACTGGATACACCGGCTTGAGCATCACCCGAAGCTGTACGCACGCGTCCACGCGCTGCACCATCGCAACGTCAACACTGGCCCGTGGACGGGGATTTCGAACCATTGGTTCGAAAACCTGCTCTACTTCTCAACGTATTTCATCCACCTGATCGTCGCGTCCCATCCGCTCCACGTGATGTTCAACGCCATGTTCCAACAGGTCAGCCCGGCGATGAGCCATTCTGGTTTTGAGAAGATCATGGCGGGCGAAACGGAAGCCGCGCGGGCGGGGGATTTCTTTCACCAACTCCACCACCGCTATTTCGAGTGTAACTACGGCACGTCCGAGCTGCCCTTCGATCGCTGGTTCGGCACCTTCCACGACGGCAGCGCCGAGGCGACGCAGCGCACGCGGGCGCATAAGAAGCAGATGTATACGCGATGAGCGAGTGGAACCACACGCCGGACTTGCCGCTGCGGGTGAACCCGTTGTTCGAGCGGCCTCTGATCTGGGGCGACGTGCTGCGCTGGTATGTGGGCGCGTGGCTGCCGTTGACGATGAACGGGGTGATCGTGGCGCTGGCGGTGCTGAGTTACTGGCTGTTCAGCCCGTCGCTGGATCACGCCACTGCGCCGGGTCTGTGGATGCTGGAGATCCTGCTGCGCAATGCGGTGCTTGTGGCTGCGCTTGCGGGTGTTCTGCAGTCGGTCTTTCACGGCAGGAAAGCGCAGGGGCTTGATCACAAGTATGACAAACGCCCCTACCCCCGCGCTGGGCGCATGTTCAGTTTTGACAACCAACTGAAGGACAACGTGTTCTGGACGATGTGCAGCGCCGTGCCGATCTGGTCGGCTTATGAAATCCTGATCTGGATGGGGCTGGCCAATGGGTGGATCACCTATACCAGCTTTGCGCTGAACCCGGTCTGGTTCGTTGCGGTGTTCTTCCTGATCCCGATTTGGGAGAGTTTCTATTTCTACTGGATTCACCGGGTCCTGCACCTGCCGATCTTCTACCGCTTCCACGCGCTGCACCACCGCAACACCGATATCGGCCCGTGGTCCGGCCTGTCGATGCACCCGGTCGAGCATGTGATGTATTTCGGCACGGCGCTGATCCATATCGTGGTGCCGACGCACCCTGTCCATGTGATCGCGCATCTGATGTTCTATGCGCTTTACGCCGTCACGACACATACTGGGTTCGAGGGCGTCTGGGCGGGCGGGCGCAAGCGGCTGCACCTTGGGAACTTTCACCACCAGATGCACCACCGCTATTTCGAATGTAACTATGGCACGCTCGAAGTGCCGTGGGACAAGCTGTTTGGCACCTTCCATGACGGCACGCCGGAAGCCAAAGACAAAATGCGCGCGCGGCTCAAGGAGCATAAACGCGCATGAACGTGCTGGTGATGATGGTGGACGAGATGTCGTGGTGGGCGCTCGGGCATGTGGATGCGGGGGTGCATACGCCCAACATCGACCGGCTCGCGGCGCGCGCGCAACGGTTCACGCAAGCCTACACGCCTTCGCCGATCTGCGTGCCGACGCGCGCGGCGATTGCGACGGGGCGTTATGTACATGAGACCCGAAATTGGTCCTCGGCGGAACCTTATGACGGCGCGCAGCGCGGTTGGGCGCATGCGGTGCGGGACGCCGGGCATGACTGTGTGTCCATCGGGAAGCTGCATTACCGTGGGCAAGACGCTGATTATGGGTTTGCGCCGACGCTTGAGCCGATCCATGTACTGAACGGCGAGGGGTGGGTGCAGGCGCTCTTGCGCAAGCAGATGGCCCCGTTCGAGGGCACGGATGATATGGCGCGTGAGATTGGGCCGGGGCGGACCGATTACCATGATTTTGACCGGCGCGTGACGCAAGTCGCCTGCGATTGGCTGGCCGAGCCCGCGCGGGCAGAGCGCCCGTGGTGCGCTTTCGTGTCGTGGCTCGCGCCGCATTTCCCGCTGATTGCGCCGCCTGAGGACTACGCGCGTTATGATCCCAAGGCCTATGAGAGCGATGCGGAGCCAATCCCGGATCATCCGATCCTTGCGGCGCTTGAGGTATATTTCGACCATGATCGCTTCTTCACGCCCGAGACGCGCGGCATTGCGCGCGCGGCCTATTTCGGGCTGTGCAGCTTTGTGGATGCGCAGGTCGGGCAAGTGCTGGACGCGGTGGAGCAAGCTGGGCAGGCGGAGGATACATTGATCCTTTTCACTTCCGATCACGGGGAGATGCTCGGCGAGAAGGGATTTTGGACCAAATCAACGATGTATGACAGCGCCGCACGTGTGCCGCTTTTGATGGCTGGGCCGGGCATCGCTGCGGGTGATTGGGATGCGCCGGTGAGCTTGATAGATCTGGCACCGACGATTTGCGCAGCGATGGAGGTGACGCAGATCGGCTCTGGCACGGATTTGCGCGCGCCTGACCCCGCGCGCATGGTCCTGTCGGAATACCATGATGGTGGCGCGCTGGTTGGGATGACGATGCTGCGTTGGGGCGATTGGAAGCTGGTCTATTTTGCCGAAGGCCACCCGCCGCAACTGTTCCATATGCCGAGCGATCCTGAAGAGCAGACGGATCTGTCGCAAATCGAGCATCAAGTGCTGCAAGACGGGCTTACGCATCTGCACCAGATCATGGATCCCGAAGCCATAAACACTCAATGTTTTTTAGATCAAGCCCGCCGCATTGCCGCGCTTGGAGGCGAGGCTGCCGTGCGCGCAAAACCACAATTCGGGTACACACCCGCTGATAGCAAGTAAGAAAGACCCCCTATGCAATACGGCCTGAATGAAGAGCAGGAAATGATCGCCGCTACGGTGCGCAGTTTCGTCGAGAACGAGATTTACCCGCATGAGGATCTGGTCGAGCGCAGTGGTGAGGTCCCCGAAGAAATCGCACAAGAGATCAAGCGCAAGACGATTGAGCTGGGCTTTTATGCCTGCAACTTCCCCGAAAGCGTCGGCTGCGCGGGGCTTAACCATGTGGAATTCGCGCTGGTTGAGCGCGAATTGGGGCGCGGGTCGATGGCGCTGAACCACTTCTTCGGGCGGCCACAGAACATCCTGATGGCCTGCGAGGGGGATCAGGTGGCGAAGTACCTGATGCCCGCAGTCCGGGGCGAAAAGATGGACGCGCTGGCGATGACGGAACCCGGCGCGGGTTCGGATGTGCGGGGGATGAAATGTTCTGCGGTGCGCGATGGCGGCGATTGGGTTGTGAACGGGACGAAGCATTTCATCTCTGGCGCGGAGCACGCGGATTTCGTGATCGTTTTCATTGCGACCGGAGAGGATCAGACGCCGAAAGGACCAAAGAAGCGGATCACCTGCTTTCTCGTGGATCGCGGCCATCCCGGCTTTACCATCCGCGACGGGTACAAGTCCGTCAGCCATCGCGGATACAAGAACATGATCCTTGAATTCGACGATTGCCGCCTGCCCGATGCCGCTGTTCTGGGCGAGGTTGATGGCGGGTTCGAGGTGATGAACACATGGCTTTACGCCACCCGTATCACTGTCGCGGCGATGTCGGTGGGCCGTGCGCGCCGGGCCTTTGACTATGCGCTGGATTATGCCGCCACGCGTGAGCAGTTCGGGCAGAAGATCGGTAAGTTTCAGGGGGTCAGCTTCCAATTGGCCGATATGGTGACAGAGATTGACGCCGCCGACCTGCTGACGCTCGCCTCCGCCGACCGGCTCGACAAGGGTCTGCCTGCGAACCGCGAGATTGCGTCGGCGAAACTTTATGCGAGCGAGATGCTGGCGCGTGTGACTGACGCGGCGATTCAGGTGCATGGGGGGATGGGCCTGATGGATGACTACCCGCTGGAGCGGTTCTGGCGCGACGCACGGGTGGAGCGCATTTGGGACGGCACATCCGAAATCCAACGGCATATCATCAGCCGGGATATGCTGCGGGCGCTGGGTGCGTGAGGGCCGCGCGTGACGTTTGATCTGACGCGCCTCTTTCGCGCCCGGTCGATTGCCGTGATTGGCGGCGGTGTTTGGTGCGCGTCGATTATCAAGGCGGCGCGGCGGATTGGGTTTGCGGGGGATATTTTCCCGGTTCATCCAAGCGGGAAAGAGATTGCAGGGCTTGCGTCATATAAATCCTTGCGCGACTGGCCCGGCGCGATTGATGCAGCGTTCATCGGAGTGAACCGCCACGCGGCGTTGGACATCGTGTCGGAACTGGCCGAGTTGGGCGCAGGCGGGGCGATTTGCTTTGCATCGGGTTTTTCGGAAGCCTCGGCGGAAGATGCCAGTGGCACGGATTTGCAGGCGGAATTGGTCGCGCGGGCGGGGGAAATGCCTGTGCTGGGGCCGAACTGCTATGGCTTTGTGAACGCGCTGGATCAGGTGGCGATCTGGCCGGATCAGCACGGGATGCAACCGGTGGAGCGCGGCGTTGCGATCCTGACGCAAAGCTCCAACATCGCGATCAACCTGACGATGCAAAAGCGGTCGCTGCCGATTGCTTACACGGTGACTTGCGGGAACATGGCGCAGGTGAGCCAGGCGCAGATTGCGCTGGACCTGCTGGATGATCCGCGTGTGACGGCGCTGGGCCTGCATGTCGAAGGGTTTGGCGATACGGCGCTATGGCATCAGGTGGCGGTGAAGGCCGCTGCGCGCGCCGTGCCGATGGTTGCGATCAAGGTTGGTGCGTCGGAACAGGCGCGGCAGGCGACGGTGTCTCATACCGCGTCTTTGGCGGGCGAGGATGCGGGCGCGGATGCGCTGCTGCGGCGCTTGGGGATTGGCCGGGTGCAAGATGTGCCGACCTTCCTGGAGACGCTGAAACTGATGCATATGGTCGGGCGGCTGGACAGTCCGCATCTGAGTTCGATCAGCTGTTCAGGGGGCGAAGCGAGCCTTATCGCGGACCTAGCAACCGGGCGCGAGGTCATGTTTCCGCCGTTGGACGATGGGCAGAAAGCGGCGCTGAGTGCGGCGCTCGGCCCGATGGTCGCACTCGCCAACCCTTTGGATTACCATACTTATATCTGGGGGGATGTCGCTGCGATGACGGCGGCTTGGGCGCCAATGGCTGCGCCGCATATCGGGCTCACGCTGATTGTCGTAGATTATCCGCATACGGATCCTACCGATTGGGATTGTACGGTTCAGGCCGCGCTGGCCGTGCGCGCGCAAACCGGAAGACCCATCGCCGTTGTCGCGACACTGCCGGAGTTGATGCCGGAGGGGATTGCGGAGCGGCTGGTTGCCGGTGGTGTTGCCCCGATGCAAGGGCTTGTTGAGGCGCTTTCGGCCTGTGAAATTTGTGCGCGGGCGTTGGACCTGCACCCTGAGCCCCCCTTGCCCGGTGGCGCATTGGACGGCACAAGCGTGTTGACTGAAGCGGAGGCCAAGTTTGCTCTGTCCAGCAAGGATTTGGACCTGCCGCGCCGGGTGGAAAGTGACTTGGACGGTCTTGAAGAAGACGCCCGTGCTTTGATGCCACCATTGGCGCTTAAAGGGCTGGGGTTGGCGCATAAGTCAGATGTGGGTGCGGTATGTTTGGGTCTGCGAGCGGAGGAGTTGCGTGCAGTGGCGGAAACAATGCCTGTGGATCGCTTTCTGATCGAAGAGATGGTTGAGGGCGGCGTGGCCGAGTTACTGGTCGGTGTGACCCGCGATGCGGCGCATGGGATGGTGCTGACGCTGGGGGCGGGCGGCACTTTGACCGAATTGCTTGAGGACAGTGTGAGTCTGTTGCTGCCTGTACGGGAAAGCGACGTAGAGCAGGCTCTGACCCAACTGAAAGTCGCGAAACTGCTGGACGGCTTTCGGGGCAAACCACCCGCCAGCAAGCCTGCGATTGTGGCGTCGGTCATGGCCGTGCAGGCTTATGTGATGGACCACTTTGAGACCCTGAGCGAGGTTGAGATCAACCCGCTGATTTGCACCCCGACCCGTGCCGTGGCGGTGGATGCGTTAATACGAAAGGTGTGAGCAATGGATGTGATTAAAACCAAACGCGATGGCGCGGTGTTCGAAGTGACGCTGGACCGGCCCAAGGCCAACGCCATTGATCTGGCGACAAGCCGGGTGATGGGAAAGGTGTTTCAGGATTTCCGCGACGATCCCGATTTGCGCGTCGCGATCCTGACCGGCACGGGCGAGAAATTCTTTTGCCCCGGATGGGACCTGAAAGCCGCAGCCGATGGCGATGCGGTTGACGGCGATTATGGCGTCGGCGGCTTTGGCGGGCTGCAAGAGATGCGGGATATGAACAAGCCGGTCATCGTTGCGGTGAATGGCATTGCCTGCGGCGGTGGGCTGGAACTGGCGCTGAGCGGGGATCTCATCCTCGCCGCGGATCATGCGACCTTCGCCTTGCCCGAAATCCGCTCTGGGACTGTGGCCGATGCGGCGAGCGTCAAGCTGCCCAAGCGCATACCCTATCATATCGCGATGGAACTGCTGCTGACCGGGCGCTGGTTTGACGCCGAGGAAGGGCATCGCTGGGGATTGGTGAATGAGGTCTTGCCTGCGGATAAGTTGATGCAGCGCGCGCGGGAAATAGCGGCGCTGATCGCCTCTGGCCCGCCGCTGGTCTATGCGGCGATCAAAGAAGTGGTGCGGGATGCGGAGGATTCGAAGTTTCAGGATGCGATGAACCGGATCACGCAGCGGCAGTTGCAGACGGTGGACGTTCTATATTCCTCTGAGGACCAGTTGGAAGGCGCGCGCGCCTTTGCCGAGAAACGGGATCCGGTCTGGAAAGGGCGTTAACGTTTGCGCAGGTGGAGGAGCAGGGCGATGTCGTCCGCGTTCCCGCCAGCGTGATCCTTGGCGTAGATGCGCGTTTCGGGGTGTTGTTCGAGGGCTAGGATCGGTTCTAAAGCAGACAGTTTTGCGGCAAAGCCAGCGCTTTCGAAATGCGTATCGCGCACTGAAATCACCGCGAGACCACCGGGGTTGAGCAGGCGCGCGATCTCATCCAGACCAGCGGGGCCTACATGGCCGCAGGTGAATGTACCGGAACTGACAATGCCGGGATAGCTGGCATCTGGTGCAGGCAGGCCAGCGAGGATATCTCCGGCGAATAGCATCTCATAGACCCGCTTGGCTTCGGCCTGTTCCAGCATTTCTGGCGCGATATCTGTTGCGTGCAGTGGGCCAAGTCCCAACCGCGCAAGCACTTCTCCGCAAATGCCCGTCCCAGCGCCGAGGTCGAGTACTGGGCCAGTACCGCCTGCTTTGGCGAAGGCCGACGCAACGGCGTCGTGCAGGATGTATCCCCGCGTATCCACGAAATCGCTGTCATAGGTCGTTGCCCAATCCGCATAGAGTTTGCGCGAGTCATCAGGCGTTTGAAGGGCATAGGCGCGGTGCAGGTCGTCATCTTGGCTCATGCGGGTATCAAAGGGCCGCGCGCGCTGGTTGGCAAGGGGTTGTGCCGGTCTGGGCTGGCTGCGAAAATGCGCGGATGAACACACTTCTCTCTTTCGGGCATGGGTATTCGGCGCAAGGGCTGGCGGAACGCTTGCGTCCCCAAGGTTGGCGCATCATTGGCACCACGCGCAGCGCGGAAAAGGCGGAGTGGCTGAAAGCAAACGGGATCGAGCCGCTGCTGTTCCCCGGCGATGATCTAATTCCGGCCTTGGCGGCGGCGAGCCATGTGCTGGTTTCTGCTGGACCGAATGCAGAGGGCGATCCGGTGCTGAGTGCGCTGAGCGATGAGATTTCGAAGCGCGCCGGGCAGTTCAAATGGGTCGGTTACCTGTCCACCACCGGCGTCTATGGCGACCATCAGGGCGGCTGGGTGGATGAAGACACGCCGCTTACCCCTTCCACCACGCGCGGCCAGTGGCGCAAGGCGGCAGAGGAGGCATGGCAAGCGCTTCCCGTGATGCCGCTGCATATCTTCCGGCTGGCAGGGATTTACGGGCCGGGGCGCGGACCGTTTTCCAAGGTGCGGGCTGGCACCGCGCGGCGGATCATCAAAGAAGGTCAGGTGTTTTCGCGCATCCATGTGGATGACATTGCGCAGGTGCTTGAAGCCTCTATCCGCAAACCGAACCCCGGCAGCGCCTATAACCTTTGCGATGATGATGCCGCCCCGCCGCAGGACGTCATCGCCTATGCGGCGGAGCTGCTGGGCGTTCCGGTGCCAGAGGCAGTGCGGATTGAAGACGCCGAGATGACCCCGATGGCGCGCAGTTTCTATGCCGAAAGCAAACGGGTGCGGAATGACCGGATCAAGGAAGAGTTGGGCGTTAAGCTGATTTACCCTGACTACCGCGTCGGGTTGCAGGCTCTATTGAAGGCCGAAGACGCCTAACCGTGGAGTTCCTCGCGCTCGGGTTCCATACGTTCGCGGGGCCGGGCAAGGGCCATACTTAGCAGTGAAAACGCGCCCAGCACGCCAAGTGCGACGATGATGTTGGTGCCGTAATAGGCCAAGCGCTCGGGTAGCTCCATCGAGTTCAGGAAAGGGTAGGGCAAGCCGCTGGTGACGGTGCCGACGGGCGACGTGTTTTGCGGACCGACAAAGAGTTCCGCCCAGAACACGTAAGCGAGTATCAGCCCAACCAGCGAGGGGATTGCGCGCAGCGGTTTTCGGAAGACTTTCGCAATGAACACTGCGTCGACGATCTGAAGCAGTGGGCCGAGCAGATGCAGGTAATATTGCTGATGCCACGGAATTTCGCCGCGTCCATTGACCAGCGCGGGATCGGCAAAGAACAATCGCCAATAGAGGAAAACCACCATGACATTCAGCACCGCGGCGACCATTGCCGTGCGCTGATGGCTGCGGGTGATGCGCTTTTCGGACAGGGCCAGCATCCGCGAAGCTGCATAGAACGACAAGAACAGCGCCCAGATCGTCAGGAAACGGAACGGACCGCCAGGGCTGGAATAGTCAGCGCTCATCACCTGATAGAGGCAATAGCCGCCTGCCAGCAGAAAGGTGATCCACCGGTAAACCATCACCGGTTTAGCGTGTATATCCATGGCGCACATTCCCTTTTCGCGCGAGTTTGCCCGAAAAACAGTGTCTGCGTAAAGAAAAAGCTTGGTCAGCTTTTGTGACGTTTCTTGTCCAGCCGCGTGATCAGGCCCGCGCTTGGTCCAGCGAGGCGACGCCTAAGACGTCTAGCACCTTCGCCTCAATCTGTTCCGCATTCAGCCCGGCGACGGCGTACATATCCGCCGGAGAGGATTGGTCGATGAAGGTATCCGGCAGGACCATCGAGCGGTATTTCAGCCCGGTATCAAACACGCCTTCTTCGGCCAAAAGCTGCGCAACATGGCTGCCGAACCCACCCACAGCGCCCTCTTCGATAGTGATTAGCGCTTCGTGGTTTGCGGCAAGGTCAAGGATCAGGTCGCGGTCAAGCGGCTTGGCGAAGCGGGCATCGGCGATGGTGGGGGTGATCCCTTTGGTGGCGAGCGCTTCGGCAGCCTTTTGCACCTCGGATAGCCTTGTGCCGAAGGACAGCAGCGCGACGCGCCCGCCCTCTTGGATCATCCGGCCTTTGCCAATCTCCAGCGGTGTGCCGCGTTCGGGCAGATCGACGCCAACGCCTTCGCCGCGCGGATAACGGAAGGCGATCGGTCCTTCACTATGTGCAGCAGCGGTGGCAACCATGTGCATCAGTTCCGCTTCATCTGCGGCGGCCATCACAACAAAGCCAGGCAAGTTGGCCAGATAGGCCACATCAAACGCTCCGGCATGGGTTGCGCCATCGGCCCCGACCAGCCCGGCGCGGTCAATCGCGAAGCGGACGGGCAGGCGCTGGATCGCCACGTCATGCACCACCTGATCATAGCCGCGTTGCAAGAAGGTCGAATA
>CAZPXE010000048.1:0-13278 GCA_964590545.1 uncultured Rhodobacterales bacterium
ACTGCCCGAAGGCGAGAGTTGGAAACAGCGGATGCTGGCGGAGTTGGACCTTGATCTGTCCCGCGTCCACTTCACCGGTCTGCTCACCCGCGCCGATTACCTGCGGCTGATGCAGGCAAGCGATGTGTTCACCTATTTCACCGTGCCTTTCGTGCTGTCATGGTCGCTGATTGAAGCAATGAGTGTCGGTTGCGCGCTAGTCGCCTCGGACGTCGCCCCGGTGCAGGAGGCGCTGAGCGACGGGGTAAATGCCCTGCTGGTGAACCATGATGACACAGCGCAGGTGGTCGCGGCCGTGTCCACTTTGCTCGATGACCGGGGCCACCGGCGGATGCTTGCCGATAAGGCGCGGCGCGACGCAATCCGGCGCTATGATGCGGGCTGGATCTGGCCTGCGCGGGCCGCGATGTTGGAAACGCTGGTGCGCGACAAGACACCGATTTAAAACGATAATCACACCTCAAACCGGAGCCGTACGGAAACAATCTCGCCGCGAAGCTGAGATTGTTTCGCTCTGGTAGAAACTCTGACCAAACAGTGAAAAATAGCTTAACGCTTCGTTAACGGCGCGCTACAAACCCCTCATTGGATTCTAATTTTTTTGCGCTGGGGGTTTCCTATGGCCAATTTCGACAACAATAGCCGTGTGAATAATGCGGGCGTGACCGAAATTATCGGCAACGATCTTGAAGATGATCTGATCGATATCAGCAGCACTTTCCTGCTCCCGGGCACCACATCAGGGGTGATCGACGGGCAAGGCGGGAGCGACAGTTTGCGGATCGATGGATCGAACCTGTTCGATGTTGATATTTCCAACATTGAAGCAACCGAGATTGTCGATAACAGCCAAGTCTTCATCGACGCTCAGGAACTGGGCGATCTTGGTTCATTAACGATCAACAACACCTTCGCGAACAGTAACGCGAGCGACGCCAACCTGCGGCTCAACTTTGCAAACACGGCCTCGCCATCGATCCTTGCGCTTGCGGCTGGCTCTGAACTGCTTGCGGATCAGGTGTTCAACATTACGATCCAAGGGCAAATCGCGGGCGATCAATTCGCCCTCGATTTCAGCAATCTCGCAATGGCTTCAGATTCGCGCCTGCAATACTCGGGCGGCGCGGCGGACGAGACGATCACTGGCACGTCGGGCAACGACAGCCTGCGCGGCAATGGCGGGAACGATTCAATCATCGGCGGGATGGGCGACGACACACTCAACGCCACCAGCGGCGCCTTTGTGACTTTGCTTGGCGGAGATGGAGATGACAACCTGTCATCTTCCAACGCCACAGGCCTGTTTGACGGCGGCGCAGATAACGACACGATAGTGGTCAACTTCCGCAACGCGGCGGGAGGTCCGTCGACCGTTCTGGGTGGCTCTGGCATGGACGATATCACCGTCTCCAGTGTACAGATTGCCGGGTCCGAGGTCGATGCCGGCAGCGAAGACGATACCATCCTTCTGGAGGGCACGACCCTCCAAAACGGGACGTTAGAAGGCGGCACCGGAACAGATGTGCTGCAACTTCGCACGAGCAACCTATCCGGGACCGAGATTTCAGGGATTGAAAGCACCGAAATCCTTAACAATGGTACAGTCACCATTGATGCCGACCAATTGGTCAACCTGAACGCGCTGTCGATCACCAATACATTTGCTGGCACGTCGACAAGTTTCGACGCGGCCATCACATTGAATTTTGCGGGCGCGGCGGCGACGAATGTGTCCTTGTCAAACTTGTCCGCCTTGAACGCGGAAGAGCGCCTGTTTTTGCGCCAAACGGCCCAAAGCGCTGGCCAGGACGTCACGCTGGATTTGTCCGGCGTTGCGCGCCCAGCGGCGGACTCGCTGCTGCGCTATGATGGTGGTTTGGCAAATGAAACCATCACCGGCACTTCTGGTGATGACCAATTGAGCGCATCGACCGGCACAAACTCGGTTACAGGCGGCGATGGGGACGATTCGCTGTCCGCCAGTTCCGGTTTCTCGACCCTGCTGGGCGGCAATGGCGATGACACGATTTCCACGTCCAGTTCCTCGGGCCTGTTCGATGGCGGGGCTGACGATGACGTGATGTCGATCTCTATTGGCTTCAGCTCAACGGGCGTGCGGCAGGCGTCGACTGTTCTGGGTGGCTCGGGGATGGATGACATCTCGGTTCTCAGCGTCCACGGCGCGGGGACGCAGGTCGATGCCGGGACCGAAGATGATACAATCACGCTGAACGGGACAACCATCACCGATGGGACAGTTGATGGCGGCGCGGGTACGGATCAGTTGTTCATAAACTCGACCAATGCGCGGGGCACAGACTTCTCCGGCATCGAGTCAACGACCTTCACGGCCAATGGAAGCACCGTAATTGACGCCGATCAGATCGCTGATCTCGGCACGCTGTCGATCACAAATTTGTTCAGCAACACCGCTGCCGACGCGAATCTGTCACTGAACTATGACGGGCTCAGCACCACGTTGCTAAACACCACCAGCTTCGGCGCACTGTCCTCACTGGGCGCGGGCGAACGGTTTTCGATTTCAACCACGGGTCAGACTGCGGGCCAACAGGCCAGCATCGATTTCTCGGGCATCGGTCGTACCGAAACGGATACATTCCTGAACTTCACAGGCGGTGTTGCGGATGAGACCGTCACCGGCACCGCTGGCGATGACCGGCTTGTCGCTGGGAACGGAACCAATTCCGTAACGGGCGGGATGGGCGATGACTCGCTTGGCGCGGGCACCGGCTTCTCGACCCTGCTGGGCGGCGAGGGCAATGACACGATTTCCGGCTCCTCGACCTCGGGCCTGTTTGACGGTGGCATTGGCGATGATCAGATCACGCTCAGCGTCAGCTTCAGCCTAAGCGGTACGCGCCAAGCCTCTGTCGTTTTGGGCGGCAGCGGATCCGATACGATTACCGCCACCAGTTTGCAGGGCGTTGGGTCCCGCATCGACGCAGGTGACGACGACGACACGGTCATCTTCACAACTGCTGATTTCCGCGACGCCACCGTGGACGGCGGCAGCGGCACGAATGCGTTGCGCATCAACGGCGTCACTGCATCGGGAACCGATTTCGAGAACATCGACTCCACCACTATTTTGAGTAACAACTTTGTTATTGTCGACGCCGATGAGGTCACCGATCTGGGCGCGCTGGACATCACCAACATATTCTCCAACGCCAGTTTCGATGCGAACCTGCGCCTGAACTATGCCGGGCTGGGCGCATCAACGTCCACATCCTTCGGCGCGTTGTCGGGGCTGGAAGCCGGGGAGCGGCTGAGTGTCGACACGACCGGGCAGACCGCTGGGCAGCAAGCGACGCTCGACTTCTCGGGCATCGCGCGGCCCGCTGCGGACACATTGCTGCGCTATTCAGGCTCAACGGCGGATGAGACGATCACCGGCACAAGCGGTGATGATGAATTGCTCGCGAGCAGCGGGACAAACTCTGTCAGCGGCGGGGCTGGCGATGACAGCCTGAATGCAGGCAGCGGGTTCTCAACCCTGCTCGGCGGTGCGGGCGACGACACGATCAGCACCTCCGGCACCTCGGGCCTGTTTGATGGTGGTGCCGATAATGACGTAATGAACATCGGTTTGGCGTTCAATTCCGGCGGGCGACAGCCGTCGGTCGTGTTGGGCGGCACCGGGACAGATACAATCACGATCTCTTCCATCCAAGGCGAGGGCTCGCTGGTGGATGCGGGCACGGATGATGACGCGATCATCCTGTCGAATGCGTCACTGCGCAACAGCACAGTCGACGGCGGCACCGGCACCAACAGCCTGACGCTGAGCAGCACCGACGCGGCTGGGACAGACTTCGAGAATATCGACAGCACGCTGATCATCAATAACGGCTTCATCACAATTGATGCAGATGAAATTGCCGATCTGGGCGCGCTGACGATCACCAATATCTTCAGCACAACAAGCGACGATGCGAATATCCGGTTGAACTATAGCGGGCTGAGCACCGCATCGACCATCGTGACGGATTTTAGCAATCTAACCGATCTGGGCGATGGTGAGCGTCTGAACATTTCGCAGCAAGGTCAAACCAGCTCGGTGAATGCCGAGATTGATCTATCCGGCATCGGCCGCTCTGGCGTGGACACGTTTGTCACCTTCACCAGCGCCAGCGGGAATGACACTGTCACCGGCACGCAAGGCGACGACAAAATAAATGTCGGCAGCGGGACTAACAGCGTCACGGGCGGCCTTGGCGATGACAGCTTGCAAGCCGGCGCTGGCTTCTCGACCCTGCTGGGCGGCGAAGGCGAGGACACATTGTTCGGGTCCGGCACCTCCGGGCTGCTGGATGGTGGGGCGGATAATGATGAAATCCGCGTTTCCACCACGTTCAACAGCACGGGGCGCCAACCGGTTACCGTGCTCGGCGGCACCGGGATGGACAGTATCGAAATCGCGAGCGCGATTGGCTCAGGCTCGCGCGTCGATGGCGGTGCAGATGACGATACGATTGACCTTTCCACGGCCTCATTCACAAGCAGCACCGTTGATGGTGGCACAGGCACAGACGCCCTTCTTCTGCGGGCAACCAACCTGACCGACTCGGATATTGAGGGCATCGAAAGCACCCTTGTCGCCGCCAACAGCGCAATCACGATTGATGCGGCTGAGGTCGCGGATCTGGGCGCGCTGACGATCACGGATACATTCAACACGAACAACACGACCCGCGATGCGAATTTCACCATCCGCAATTATCTGGGCCAGACCGCGGACTTCTCTGCCCTCACGCTGAGCGGAACGCAGCGCTTTTATGCTGCGAATAGTTTTGAAGGGAACGGCACGTTCACCTTCGACTTCTCTGGCGCGAGCGGAACGGCGGGCACGGTGATCGAGGCCCAAGGGGTCGGTGGAACCGGGCGCGATGAAATCTTCATCGCCTCCGACGTGGTCGATGATTTCGACGGCGGTAGCGGCGGCAGCGACACGATTTCCTACGAAGGCTCTGACGCAGCGGTGTCGGTCGATCTGACCACCAACACTGTCTCCGGCGGGTTTGCCGATGGCGACGTCATCTTGAATTTCGAGAATGCGACAGGGTCGAATTTTGACGATGCCCTGTCTGGCACCACTGGCGTGAACATCATGACCGGGCTGGGCGGCGACGATACCTATACCACGCTGGGCGACGACGACATTGTGGTCGTGTCCGAGAATAACGGCAACGACACGTGGACCGACTTCGCCTCGGGCGGCGGCGTGAACAAGGTGGACCTGCGCGGCCTGCCCAAAGACGCGGCAATCCTTGGCTTCCTGACGGCGCAAGAAGTGGGCGGCAACACAGTGATGAGCTTCATCACCGGTGGCTCCATCACTTTGCAAGGCGAAGCGCTGGCGAGTTTCGACTTCGACGATGTGATCCTTGAAGACGGCGTTTATGCGATTGATGAGGTGTTCTCTGGCAACGAAGACCAGACCATCACCGGCAATGTTCTGAACGCCAACCCGCCCTTCAACTTTGCCGATCTGGAAATCCTGAACCAGATGCTTGTGACTGGCGGCGCGATTGAGGTGCAGGACTTCACCGTAGAGGGCACGACTGCCCTCGTCGGCAGCACACTCAGCTTCGCCAGCGGCGCGACCCTGACGGTGCAGGCCGATGGCAGCTTCGTCTATGATCCGACCCAAGGCGCAGGCACGCAAGCGCTCAGCGAAACACTGCTAGAAACGCTGGATCAGGATTGGAGCTACACCGCCATCAGCACCGATGACGGCACGGGCTCCGGCCTTGGCACGGGTGAAACCGATCAGGGCGATGTGTCCATGGAAATCGCAGCGCGCAACGATGCCCCGGTTATCGCTGGGCCAGTGACACGCTCGGTCAACGAGGACGACGCGGCGATCACAATCGACTTGCTGGAGCAATCCAGCGATGTGGACAATGGCGAAGTATTGAACGTCACCAATGTTGCCGCTCTTCCACAACATACCTCCATTTCCGGCAATACTCTGAGCTTCAATCCCGGCGGCTCTGGGTTCCAGAGTCTGAACGAGGGCCAACAAATACAGGTCGTCGTGAATTACGACGTGGTTGACCTGTTCGGCGCTGTGACCACTGGCGGTCAGACCATCGTGACGGTCACAGGCATCAATGATGATCCGACCCTTGCCGCTGGCACCTTGTCCGCGAGCGAAGATGGCGCCGCAGTCACGCTCGACCTTGCGACGCTGGGCGATGATATCGACGCCGAGAACACACCGAACAACCTCGATTACGCCGAAAGCTACAATGACAGCGAAGGCAGCGCCTCGGTCAGCGGCACGACCCTGACCTTTGACACTGGCACCGACTTCCAGTCCCTCGCAGTGGGCGAGACGCAGGATGTGATCGTCGATATCAGCGCGACCGACCTGCGCAACGCCACGGCAAACAACACCGTCACCGTCACCGTCACAGGTGTGAACGACGACCCGACCTTGGGCGCAGCGAGCATTTCCGCAAGCGAAGACGGCAGCGCTGTGACGCTGGATCTCGCCGCTCTGGGCGATGACATCGACAGCGATGATGACGGCTCCACCCTGACCTACACCGTGGTGAGCAACCCGGCAGAGGGCAGCGCGTCGATCTTGGGCAATACGCTCACCTTCGACCCCGGCAGCGACTTCCAGAACCTCGCAGGCGGCGAAACACGCGATGTGTCCATCGGCGTCGAAGCGGATGACGGCAATGGCGGCACGGTGACCACCACAATGACCGTCACAGTGACAGGCGTGAATGACGACCCGACCTTGGGCGCGGGCACACTTGCCGCCGCCGAGGATGGCGCGACCGTCCTGCTCGACCTCAGCACCTTGGGCGCGGATGTGGATAGCGACGATGATGGCAGCACCCTGCTCTACACCGTCACGGGTCAACCCGGCGAAGGCGGTGCCAGCATCAGCGGCACCACGCTCAGTTTCAACCCGAGCACAGATTTCCAAGACCTTGCAGGCGGCGAGACACGGGATGTGACCATCACCCTCAGCGCGGATGACGAAAACGGCGGCACACCCGCCACCAACACCGTCACCGTCACGGTCACAGGGGTGAACGACGATCCGACCTTGGGCGCAGGCACGATGAGCGCGACCGAGGATGGCAGCGCCGTCACGCTGGACCTTGCCACACTCGGCGACGACATCGACAGCGATGATGACGGCGCGAGCCTGACCTACACGGTCACAGGCGATCCGGCAGAAGGCAGCGCGTCGATCCTTGGCAATACGCTCACCTTCACACCCGGCAGCGACTTCCAGAACCTCAGCGCAGGTCAAACCCGCGATGTGACGATCACCGTGCTGGCCGATGACGGCAATGGCGGCTCTGCTTCCAACACCGTCACCGTCACGGTCACAGGCGTAAACGACGATCCGGTGGCAACGGATGATGACGGTTCCGTAATCGCAGGCTTCACAGTCGATGAGAACAGCGCCGTCACCACCGCATCGGTGCTGGCAAACGACAGCGATATCGACGCGCTTGATACGATCACCGTGCAAAGCTTCGACGATACGCTCACCACCGGAACCGTGAGCGACAATGGCGATGGCACATTCGACTATGACACCAACGGTCAGTTCGAAGCGCTGGATGATGGCGATAGCGCCTTTGACACCTTCACCTACACGATCTCCGATGGCCAAGGCGGCACAGACACCGCCACCGTCACCATCGAAGTCACTGGCGTGAATGATGCGCCCGTCGCGGTGGATGACAGCGTCTCTACCGATGAAGATACGGGCATCACCAGCTTCGATGTGCTCGCCAACGACACGGACGTGGACGCAGGCGATACGCCCACCCTCACAGGCTTTGACGACACAGGCGTGCTCGGCACTCTGATCAGCAATGGCGATGGTACATTCTCTTACGATCCAAATGGTCAGTTCGAGAGCCTGAATGCCGGCGACACCGCAACTGAAACCTTCACCTACACAATGGATGATGGCACAGCGGGTACCGAGCAAACGGGCACCGTCACCATCACCATCAACGGCGTGAACGATCTGCCGATCCCGGTGACGGACACTGACGAGACTGACGAAGACACCCCCGTCTCCGGCAACCTGCTCAGCAATGACACCGACGTGGACAACGCCGCAGGTGATCTGTCTGTCTCCGAAGTGCGTGACGCTTTGGGCAACGTGATCCCGTTCAACACAGCAACCGATCTGCCCGAAGGCGGCCAGATCACTGTGCAGACGAATGGCGATTACACCTTCAGCCCCGATGGCGATTTCGAAGAGCTGCGCAGCAACCCGCTGCCAGAAGGCGCGCTGGATTCGGTCGAGCTGTCCTATGACGTGAGCGATGGCGCCGCCAGCAACACAGGTTCAGCCATCATCAACATACGCGGCGTGAACGATGCACCCACGCTGGCTGACGGCAGCGAAACCGCATCGGAAGATGGCGCAGCGGTCACCATCGACCTTGCCGCACTCGGCGCAGATATCGACGACGATGATGATGGCGGCTCCCTGCTCTACACCATCACCTCCGGCCCGTCCGAAGGCGCGGCGCAAATCCTTGGCGATGGCACCACGCTGGAATTCAACCCCGGCGCGGATTTCCAAGACCTTGCCGTGGGCGAGAGCCGCGATGTCACCGTGACGGTTGAGGCCGACGATGGCAGCGGCGGCACAACCTCCGCCGACATGACCTTCACCGTGAATGGCACGAATGACGCACCTGTCATCACCAACCCGGTGCTCAGCTTCGCGATTGATGAGAACACTTCCGCGGTCACGACCATCACCTCGTCGGACGCGGACACCTCCGACCCGGCGGTTTATGCGATTGCGGGCGGGGCCGATGCGGCCCTGTTCCAGATCGACAGTTCCTCTGGCGCGCTGTCCTTCATTGCACCGCCGGACTTTGAAACCCCGCTCGATGATGGCGGCAACAATATCTACGACGTGGATGTGTCCGTCACCGATGGCACCGACACAGACGTGGAATCGGTGCAAGTCACCGTGGATAACGTGACCGAGAACGCGGTCGCGACCGTCTCCATCGGCGTGCAACCCACCTCGCAAAGCGAGGGCGACGCGGGCAGCTCGACCGTCACCTTCACCGTGACACGCAGCGGCTCCACCGCCGCCGCCGTCACCGCAGCGCTGGCCCTGTCCGGCACCGCAGATGGCAGCGACTTCAGCGGCGCGATCCCGCCAAGCGTGACCTTGGGCGTGGGCGAAACCTCGGCCAGCTTCACCGTCGATATCCTCGGCGATGTGACCCCCGAAGCGGATGAGACGATCAGCGTCGCCATCCAGTCGCTGGACCGTGGGGACCACGCCATCGGGGTCGCGGGCGCAACGCACACCATCCTGAACGACGACAACACCGCGCCACTCGCGGCAGATGACGGACCGTTCGCGATTGATGAGGATGCGGGCGGCACCACGGGCAATGTGCTGACCAACGACACGGATGTGGACACAAACACGCTGAGCGTTTCGGCCGTGGATGCAACCACAGCGCTTGGCGCGGCGATCACCGACAATGGCGATGGAACCTTCTCCATCGCGGGGGGCGGCGTGTATGACGCGCTGGATCTGGGCGATGTGGCGGCGGATAGCTTCAGCTACACCGTCTCTGACGGCGCAGGCGGCACCGACACGGCCACCGTCACGCTGGAAGTCTCTGGCCGGAACGACACCCCGACCGTCGCAGCAGGCACGCTCGCGGCGGCAGAGGATGGCCCGGCGGTGACCCTCGATCTGGCCACGCTCGCGTCGGACGCAGATGCCGACGACGTCGCGGCCAGCCTGACCTACGCGCTGGTGAACCCGCTCGCGGGCGTGTCGCTGGCAGGCTCGGTGCTCGAGTTCACACCGGGCAGCGGCTTCCAATCGCTGGCAGGCGGCGAGACCACGGACATCGCCGTGCAAGTCACCGCCACCGATGGCGCTCTGGCATCTTCGGCTCCGGCAACCGTCACCATCACCGTCACAGGCGTTGATGACGTGCCGGTCTTCTCAAGCCCGGCCGCGTTCAACATCGACGAGAACAGCACATCGGTCGGCTTCGTGCAGGCAACTGATGTGGATGCAACGATCCCGGTCAACTACTCGGTCTCAGGCGGAGCCGATCGGTTCCTCTTTGCGACGGACGAGACCACGGGTGAGCTGCTATTCCTCGCGTCTCCTGACTTTGAAGCCCCCGCAGATGCGAATGGCGATAATGTCTATGAGATTGTTGTGACAGCAGATGGCGGCAATGGCAGCACCAGCGATCAAACGATCCTTGTCACTGTGGATGATGTGCTCGAAGCCCCGGTCTTCAACCAGATCACCGGAACGAACGCCAATGACCGCCTGTTCGGCACCGCTGGCGCAGATCGCATCGACCCGCTGGGCGGCGCGCTGGACGTGATCCTGGGCGGCGATGGCGGCGATATCTTCGACTTCTCGACCAAAGCCACCAACGGCACCAAAGAAGCGAGCTATATCTTCGACTTCGACGCGTCCGAGGGCGACTTGCTCGATCTGGGTACGGCGAGCGTTGTGATGTCCGCCACGTTGGGCACAAACACCTACATTAATCTGGATGGCGAAGGCGATCAGATCATTCTGGTGGGCGTTTCCGGCTTCGACACAGACTTTTTGCTTTAAGGAGACTATGCAGCCCCTTCTGCGATTGATACACTTTGCGAATAGGGTGATCGGTCGCGCAAGGGCGACATTAGGGGTTAATGGAATGAATTTATTGAAGAAAACACTGGCTGCAGCGGCGCTGTTCTGCGCTCCGCTTGGCGTGCATGCAAATCCGGTTGATCTGGCAGCGGAAGGGTATTCTGCGACGGATACGGTTTTCAACTTCGGTCCTGCGGACACGCAGGTATTCGGAACCACATTTTCCGCGTTTGAGACGACAAATTTCGGGATTGTATCCGCCCTCAATGCAACAGATGTGTCGACTTACTTCATCAATCTGGGCGGTGCGACGATAGACGATCAGCTCATCTCGACCAGTGGCGGGATCAATTCCAACTTTGGGCCAACGCCGCTTGAGATGATTTTTACCAACGTGTCCGGCACTGGCAGCTTTGCCGCGATAGATGGTGAAGACGTGCTGCTGTCGCTGCTCGATCCGAACCTGAACTTTGTGGATGGCTACTTCGGTGCGACCACTGGCTATACGGTCACAGTGCTCGAAGCCCTCGCCCCAATCCCCCTGCCCGCAGGCGGTCTGCTGCTTCTGTCGGCAGGTGGCGCGATGGTCATGCTGCGTCGCCGGTCCAAGACGTAAGTGATCTTCAATCACGACGAAAGGCGCCCCCTGGGGCGCTTTTTTTATATCAAAATCTTTGCCTTCAGCCCTGCCGCGCAGCGACGCCCTCGGCCATGTTGCAGAGCATCTCGAACATGATGGACACGCCCAGATAGGCAGTGCCGCCGGACGCATCAAAGGGGGGCGAGACTTCGACCAAGTCTGCGCCAACAATATCCACGCCCCTCAGAAGCCGCGCCACATGCATCGCCTCCCACGAAGACGGGCCGCCGACCTCCGGCGTTCCAGTACCCGGAGCAAAGGTCGGGTCCACAAAGTCGATATCATAAGAGACATAGGTGGGCGCTGAGCCGACAATCTCACGCGCCTCAACCATCACATCTTCGGGGCCGCGCGCGTGGAACTCTTCGATGGGAATGATCCGCACGCCGACGCTGGCGGCAAAATCCCGGTCCTCGCTGTCATAGGCGGTGCCACGGATGCCGATCTGCACCACGCGTTTCGGGTCCAGCAGACCTTCCTCAATCGCGCGGCGGAACGGGGTGCCGTGCGTGTAGCGCATGCCGCCGAAATAGCTATCGAACAGGTCCGTGTGACTGTCGAAATGGATCATGCCCAATGGCGCGGCCTTCCCGAGGCTGCGCAACACAGGCAGCGAGCAAAGGTGATCCCCCCCCGCAGTGAGCGGCACAATCCCAGCCTCGACAAGCCTGTCGTAGAATGCGGTGACGCGGGCGAGGCTGTCCTGAATATCAATCGGGTTGGGCGGCACATCCCCGAGATCAGCACAATTGGCCATCTCAAACGGACGCACAAGCGTTGCCCCGTTCTGCGCGCGGATCATGGTGGATTGGTCGCGCAACTGGCGCGGGCCGTGGCGGGGGCCAGAGCGGTTCGTGGTCCCGCCATCCCATGGGATACCGACCAACCCGATCTGCACGTCAGCCAGACGCGCGCTGTCGAGCGGTACATGTGGCAGCCGCATAAAGGTCGGCACACCTGCAAAACGCGGCAAATCAAAGCCGGACACCGGGTGGAAATATGGATCACTCATTGCGCGCCTCCGCTGGCAGTTTTGCCGCCACGCTAAGCCGTGCCAGAGCGCCGCGCAATGCAGCGCAGCTCAAGGCGCGTGATATCGAAAGACAGGTGCCCAATCTTTGCCCCATGCCGCTTGCCAGATGTCCGGCACCATCGTGTTTTGCAGTGGTTTGCCGCCGCGCCACATATCCGCCTCCATCCGCGCGTGTCGCTCGAAATAGGTGGCTATCTTCGCGCGCATTTCTAAGGCCCGCGCCGCATGGGCCGGGTCGTGGATCAGGTTCCTTGCCTCCCCCGGATCGCAGCGCAGGTCATAGAGCGCATCGGGAAGGTCTTCGCCGAACCGTTTGAAATAAAGCCAGTCTTTCGTTCGCAGAACCCGCGTTTCTTCCTGCTCGGCATAGACCTCATCCGGTCCAGCGCCCCCCTGCCCTTGCAACGCAGCCGCGTGAGAGTGGCTGGGCAATCCGTCTTCAACCTGCGCCCCTGCGAGTTCCAACAATGTGGCGAAGAGGTCCATGTTTGACGCCATCCCTGTCAATCGCTGCCCCGAAGGGACCACGCCGGGATAAGAGACCAGAAGCGGCACGGAATGGGCGGCGCGGTGCAGGTTCGACGGGTAAGTCGCCGCCCCGTGGCCCCAGAAGCCGTGATGGCCAAGCGAGAGCCCGTGATCGGCAGTGAACACAATCAGTGCACCGGGGCGCGCGGCACGGATGCGGCCCACCACCTCGTCGATCAGGGTGATCTGGCTGTAGTAATTGCGCAGTGTCGCCGGATCGTTCGGCGCGCGCATCAGCATCGAGAAGTCGAGCCCACCGCCACTGCGCGCCTTCACCCGGTCATAATGCGCGACCGCCTCGGCACAGATTGGCTGGCGCGGGGCGGTGTCCAGCGGGCAGTCGGCGTAGAGGTCTGCAAAGCGGTTGCGATTACCATCATTCGTGGCCGGCCAATGGCCATAGGGCGCGGGCAGCGG
>CAZPXE010000049.1:0-13235 GCA_964590545.1 uncultured Rhodobacterales bacterium
TGGGCCTATTCTGTTGAAAAACTCTTCCTTGATCGGTGCGTAATAAGTCCCTGATTCAATTCTTTCTGTAGGGAGGGATTGGCGATGATGGGACCGAGGCAGGAGGCGCAGGCGGCGCTGTTTTATGAGTTCTCGCTGGAAGCCCATGTTCCGCAAGATCACCTTCTGCGCTCGATTGATCGCTTCGTCGATCTGGGCACAATCCGCGCGCATCTGGCGGATTTCTACAGCCACACCGGGCGCCCATCAGTTGATCCCGAGTTGCTGATCCGGATGCTGCTGGTTGGCTACTGTTTCGGCATCCGCTCGGAGCGCAGGCTCTGCGAAGAGGTGCATCTGAATCTGGCGTACCGGTGGTTCTGCCGTCTCGATCTGAACAACCGGGTGCCAGACCATTCGACCTTCTCGAAGAACCGGCATGGCCGCTTTCGTGAGAGCGAACTGCTGCGAAACTTGTTTGAGACGACGGTGGCACGGTGCATTGCCGAGGGCCTGGTCAGCGGCCAGCGCATGGCCATTGATGCCAGCCTGATCGAAGCTGATGCGAACAAACAGAACTCAACGCCCAAGGAAGAGTGGGATGCTGCGGACATCGATCCGGCTAATGCGCCCCGTGCTGTGCGCGAGTATCTCGAGACGCTGGACGAGGCGGCATTTGGCGCTGCCAGCGAAGTGCAGCCGAAGTTCACATCTCATTCCGACCCGGCGAGCCAATGGACCGCGGCACGCAAAGGACCTGCATTCTTTAGCTATTCTGACAATTACCTGATCGACACGGACCACAGTGTCATTGTGGACGTCGAAGCCACGCGATCAATCAGGCAGGCCGAAGTTGGATCGACCAAGACCATGCTGAACCGGGTCAAAGACAAGTTCGATCTAGAACCCGAACGTTTGATTGCGGATACCGCCTACGGCTCCGGCCCGATGCTGGACTGGCTGGTGAAGCGCAACATCGCGCCGCACATCCCAGTCATTGACAAAGCGGGGCGAACTGACGGCACATGGTCCCGCGCTGACTTTGAATGGGACGCTGAGAATAACCAATACATCTGTCCAGAAGGTGAAGCGCTCAAGCAATTCCGGCGCAACTATTCTGATCCGAACCGTGGGCCAACTGGCAAAGGCGTTGCCAAATACCAGGCTCTCAAACACATCTGTCAAGCGTGCCCAACAAAGATGAAGTGCTGCCCAAAGGCAGATGCGCGCAAGATCACCCGTGAAGAACACGAAGACGCTAGAGATGTCGCCCGCGCTATCCGAAAAACGCGCCAGTACAAGGTCTCATCAAAGCTCCGCAAGAAGGTTGAGAGGCTCTTCGCGCATCTCAAACGCATCCTTGGGCTAGGAAGGCTCCGATTGCGTGGCCCATGCGGGGCAAATGACGAATTCCTCCTCGCCGCAACCGCCCAGAACCTACGCAAACTGGCCAAGATCTTTCCCGCACCGCAGCAAATGCGCAAAGCCTGATCAGAAAGGCACTCGCGCCGCGTTCAGCCCATCATTTTCTGCGCAAGCAACACGTTGTTTTTCCGAAAAATTGGCGGAAAGCGGAAGTTAGCTGCGGGTGCGAACCAGCTTTATCATTTAGGAAAGCGGACATTGAAATCGCAGAAAGAAAATATGCCCAAGCGCTGCAGTGAGGACGCGCTTAGTCCAAAATCACGGTTGCTCCACAGCGCTGAATGGCGCTTCTCAAATTAAAACAGCGCCCGGGTTTCCGGGCGCTGCTGTTGTTAGGGACGAGGTAGGTGGGATTAGTCGCAGACCCACTTCATTGTGTGGAAGTTATATTCGAAGCTCTGCATTGGCACCCAAGTGAAGCCTTGCAAGCAGTTGTGGAAAGCTTGCTTGGCGCGCTGTGTCAGAACGAAAACGTCGACTTGGTCTTCAACCAATTTGTGCTGGAGATCCTTGTAAATCGCGTTCTGTTCCGCGACGTCCGACGTGGCGCGCGCAGCTTCGATCATGGCGTCTACATCGTCGTCCAGAACCCACTCCATCGAAGCCCAAGTGCCTGCGGCACGGCTATGATATTGAGGGAAGAAGAACGTATCCGGGGAAGGATAGGTCGCGCTGTAGAACACTTGGTTGATGCCAGGTGTGGTGTTCACGTCTCCGGCCAGTTCTGTCATCCGGTTCCATGGCTCGGGCTTGAGGATCGTGTTGAAGCCAACAGTATCGAGCGTGGATTTCATCAAGAGGCCGATCTCTTCCTCAAAAGCGAGCCCGGCGACATACATGATCTCTACATCAATTGGACCCTGACCAGCATAACTGGACGCGTCGACATATTCCTGCGCCTTTGCCAGATCGAAAACCGGCATTTCGATATCGTCAGCGAAAGCGTCAGAGAAGATTGGCGGCATGGGGCCCGAGAGTGGCTCGCCGGGCAGGAGCACTTCGCGGATTGTTTCATAATCCGTGGCATAGGCGATGGCCTTGCGGATGTTTACGTCATCCGTAGGGGCGCGACTGTTGTTGAGTTTGAAGTAGAAATTACCCGCTGTGGCAAAGGTTTCGATCCGGTAATCCTCAAGAGCACCGATGCTGTCAAAGGTCTCTTGCGCCTGGCTGTCGGCAGACATGGACAATGTACCAGCGGCCGCTAGGGCTTTGACCGTTGCTTCTTCATTGGTGATGACGAAACGCACTTCATCGATGCTGTCCTCGTCCCAGCCCAAGTGATAGCCTTCATAGGCTTTGATGGTCATACCAGCGCCGCGTTCCCAGCTGTCCAGCATGAAGGCACCTGCGCCGATGGACGTGTTGGCGATGAAGTCTTGCGCCCAAGGATCGTCATCAGTGGCGTTTTCAGCCGCCAGATCAGAGTTCAGAGCAAAAAGGATCGGTGTCGTGGTCAGGAAGGGCGCATATGTTTTTTCAAGCACAAACTGGACAGTTTGCGCATCGATTTCAGTTACAGAGTCTTCGCTTAAGATACCTTCAAACAGATAGGCAGGCCCCTCGTTGATCGCGAGAAGTCGGTTAACCGACCAGACGATGTCCTTGGCTTCAACCGGGCTGCCATCCTGAAAGGTTGCGCCCTCTTTAAGCGTGAATGTCCATATTAGCCCGTCCTCGGACGCCGACCAGCTGGATGCCAACAGAGGTTGGATCGCGCCTGTGCCGTCCAAAGTGGTGAGACCCTCATATAGGTTCACGCCAGCCATATATTCCGTGTAGTCATTGATTTTGGCAGGGTCGACCGTGCCGAAAATCTGGGTTGCATTTACGGTTATGACGTTATCCGCCAGCGCCGCTGATCCAAGGGCCAGGCCGCAAGCCGCGACCGCCCCGAGTGCAAGTGCGTTAAGTGTGGTCTTCATTTTTGATACCTCCGAGGTGTCATGGTTTTTTTGTTTATTGTTTCAATTTGTTGATAGGCGCGGTCGTAGCCAAAGTAGTTTGGCCCGACCAAGTCTAACCCGTGGTCCGTCCGCCATTTCGGATCACAGGGCAGTCCAAATACAATCACCCGATAGCCATAGGCCATCTGTTCGGTGGTGATCGGTTGACCCGTTTCCAGATCAAGTAAACAAATCAAATCTGGGGTCATCGCACAGGGCGTGCCCGCTTCGGTTTGCGCCATAAGGAACTCGTTCTGGAAACTGAGTGTCATGCTGCGCCCTTGATAGGCATCGAGCCCTTCAATCGTAGCTTGCCCGCGGGCAAACCCGCCTTCGGTGCGACGATCAACATCCGTCACGCGCCCTTCGAAAAGCCGAAAGCCGTTCAGATCGTTTGCAAGCTTATCCGCTGGGTTGCGGTTGGCAGCCTGTTCCGTGCGAATGATCTTCCCGATGCTCGAGATGAGCGAAAGCGACCCGCGTAAAATGGCCCGTTTCGCCTCTGCCCCTGTCATCGGGTAAAGCGCGATCATCCCCGCACCCCCCATTTCAACGGTGATGACACGGGCGAATTTCTCGGTTGAAAGGTTGTCCACAGTGTTGAGAACCATGGAATTGCCCTTTTCGTCCGCCATCGCCATAGGGCAAGCACTGATGTCGAACATCGTCATCGATACCATCTGCAATTCTGGAAAAGCGCGTCCCATCCCATCGCCATCGATAATCGGCAGCCCTGCTGTGGCTGCGACGGCTATGGGAATGGTGGAGTTTAGCCCGCCCGCCTCGACACAAAAAATCGCATCCGCCTTGCGCCCGATCACCGCCTCAAGTGAGCGCAGCGCGGCGATCGCCTCGTCCCCACGAGGGAGTTTTTCGAGCATCACAGTGGGTGCGCCCATCATCGCAACGGGAACGATCAGCGCGTCATCATCCAAGGCCTCGATGTCCAACACCGTTACGTCGCCGTTCGCTTCAATGGCTTGCTCTGCCATCAATCGGCCGATGTAGGGATCGCCGCCGCCCCCGGTGCCGAGGAACGCGCCTCCCATGGCAATATCGACCATATCCTTGCGGGCAATTTTAGTGATCATATCCATCACGCGTCTCCCATCGCTGTGAAGGAAATATCGTCATAGCCAAAGGCCGCAGGGCCTACGACTTTGAGCGCTTCGGGCGAGCGCATTAAGGGATGCGCAGGTAAGCCCAATACGGCAATGCGCTGACCATAGCGCAGCATCTCAGTAGTGATTGGTAGACCGGTGTCGCTATCAAGCACGACAACGAGATCCGGCACACAAACCTCGACCACACCATTGCGCCGGAACACTAGAAACTCGTTTTGCAGATCGATCCTGCCAGTATCCCCTTGAAACGCGCCGAAACCCTCAAGCGCCATATGGCCGACTGAGAATCCGCCTTTCAGGTGGCGTTCAAGATCAACGATCTTGGCAGTCATCAAAAGCTTGCCCTTTTCCTGATCGATCACGGTTTGGATTGGATCTTTGTTTTCCGCCTGAGCGCTTAGCACAGCGCGCCCAAGGTTCAGGGCCTGAGTGATCGTATTTGGCACCGCTGCCCGTTTAACGAAGGTGCCGCGCATGGGTTGCGAAGCGAGCCCCGCTGCGGCCCCCATCGTCACAACCACCGCCCGCGCAATGCGTTCAAGCCAGACATCATCGGGCGTATCGCGGATCACCACGATTGAACCCTTTTCGTCGGCCATTGCAGCCGGCGCTTCGCGGTGACCATAGATCGACCACGTGCACATCTGCATCTCGGGAAAGGCGCGCCCCATGCCGTCGCCATCGACCACGGGCAGTCCCGCTTGCGCGGCTGTCAGCATCGGCTCCATCGCGTTGGAACCGCCGATTTCGACCGAAATAAGCGCATCCGCTTTGACGCCCAGCTCTTTCTCAACGGCACGCAGGGCGCGCAGACACTCTTCGCCCTCTTCGATCTTTTCAACCCCAACGACCGGCGCACCGATGCCGCCGAGCGACACGACAACTGCGTCGTCGGGAAGCTCTGATAGAGGGATCACCGGAATGCGTTTGCCCTTCTTCAATTGCTCCCGGCAGCGTAGCTTGCCAATATAGGGGTTTCCGCCCCCACCGGTGCCCAATATGGCCGCCCCGATTTCGATGGCATCCAGATCGGCGTCTGTGACCTCTCGCAATATCTCAGCCATTCATGTCACCGACGACTTTGAGGCGAATACGCGTCGCGTTTCCGGGCAAATAGGCCAAGGGCACATCTTCTTGGTCCAATAGCTCAATGCTCTCGGGCTTAGCGCCTGCAGCGATAGCCTTGTCAGTGGCTTCTTTACGCGCCTCTGCCAAAGCCTCTTCACGGGATTTGCTTTCCAACGAGAAAATCCGATCCACTTCACCCGAGATTTGCCCGATGGCCGCGCCAACCGCATTGGCAACCGAGAAGTGTTCTGGACTGATCACCGGCAGATCACCGATCATTTCGGGCACAAGGATAGAGCCCCCACCCACGGCCAATACTGGGATCGGATCGGGGGACACACGCATACGTTCCACAGCGTTGACCAGCATCTCATCTGTGCGGGCTTTGACGGCCTTCAGGCGGTCCGGTGCAATATCTGCAAGGGCTGTCTTGTCGCCGAAATCGGCCAAGCCAAGCCCAACGGCCACATCAGAGGTCGTCAGGGTGCTACCACCAAAGATCAGGGCCTCGTCGGTCAGTCGATAGCCGACAGATTTTGGACCAACGGTTAGATCATCGCCTTCGCCGCTGATGATCGTGCCGCCACCCAAACCGATGGCAAAGACATCCGGCATACGGAAATTGGTCCGAACGCCGCCCACATCTACGGTTGTGCTGGCAGGGCGCGGGAAGCCTTTGACCAAAGCGCCCACATCTGTGGTCGTTCCACCCACATCGACAACAATCGCCTCGGTCTTGCCTGACAGAAACGCAGCACCGCGCATGGAATTCGTCGGGCCAGAGGCAAAGGTGAGCACAGGGTAAGATTGCACAAACTCCTTACTCATCAGCGTGCCGTCATTCTGGGTGATGTAATACGGACACGTCAGCCCCACCTTTTCCAAGGCCCGACCAAAGGCGGAAACGGTTGTTTCGGAAAGCGTACGGAGCGAGGCGTTCATGATGGCCGCGTTTTCACGTTCCAGAATGCCCAGACGGCCAATTTCGCTGGATAGGGTAAAGTCTACATCTGGCAGCCGTTCGGCCAGCCGCCCCATAGCTGCGCGTTCCATCGCATCGCTCACAGGCGAAAAGACCGACGTGATCGCGACCGTGCCGATCCCCGCAGCGCCGATCTCGGCGGCGATGCCGTCAAGCTCTGTCAAGTCGAGATCAGAAATGCTGCGCCCATCAAATTCGTTGCCGCCCTTGGCCATCCAATACTGACCGCCCACCGCCTCGCGAATGTCGTCCGGCCAGTCCACCATGGGCGGCAGGCATTGCGCCGCCGGAAGGCATAGACGCACCGCGGCAGTGCGCGCGATGTGGCGGCGTTCGACCACGGCATTGGTGAAATGGGTCGTTCCGATCATCACAGCCGTCACGCCAGATTTTTCGATACCCGCATCGGCAATCGCCTGTTCAACAGCTGCGACGACCCCGCTCATCACGTCTTCGGTGGTGGGGGATTTTACCCCAGACAAAATTTTATCGTCCTGCATCACCACCGCGTCGGTATTTGTGCCGCCGACATCCACACCAATTCGAAACATATTAATTCTCCAACGCAGTTGAGGTCGCCAAGACCTTCGCCCGCTCTTCTTTGCTAACTTTAGGTTTGAGCGCGTCTTCTTCGGGAGAGATCACAGGGATCGCCGAAAGCAGCGCACGGGTATAGGGATGCTCGGGCGCATCGAATATTTCACTGACTTGCCCGGTTTCCACGACCTCGCCACGCAGCATCACCGCCACGCGGTTGCAGAAATTGCGCATTAGGCTCAGGTCGTGGCTGATGAAAATATACGTTAGATCAAGCTCTCGTCGCAGGCGGTGCAACAGGTCAATGACGGTCGATTGAACCAGCACGTCCAACGCCGATGTCGGTTCGTCCAGCACCAGTATCTTTGGGTTCACTGACAAAGCACGAGCAATCGCGACCCGCTGCTTTTGCCCACCAGACAATTCATGGGGATACATGGCGGCGTAGCTTTGCGGCAGGTCCACGAGATCCAGAAGTTCAGCAATACGCGCTTTGGTCGCCGCCTTGTCAAACCCTGTAAATTTCAACGGAACCGCAAGCTGATCCGCCACAGTGCGGCGTGGGTTTAAGGAAGAGCCGGGGTTTTGGTAAACGATCTGGATCAGTTTGCGAAACTCTTGTGTGCCCGCAAACCCGGATACGTTCCGCCCGTCAATAAAGATATCGCCAGCGCTTGACTGGGTAAGCCCCATGATCATCTTGGCCAGCGTCGTTTTACCAGACCCGCTCTCGCCTGCGATGCCAAAAATATCGCCTTGATTGACGGTTAGGGTCACATCATCCACGGCTCGAAAGCTGCCTGAGACACGGTTAAGCCAACCGCTACGGCTGTCAAATTCTTTCGTCACACCGTGCAGTTTCACGATGTGGGACGTCCCTTCATGAACTGTGGTGCGAACGTTTTCACCATAAAGCAGCGGCACGGCTTTCATCAATTTGCGCGTATAAGCGTGTTTGGGGGCCGAAAACACCTCATCCCGGGTTCCGGTTTCAACGATATGCCCACGCTCCATCACATAGACCCGATCCGCCATTTCGCGCACCACACCTAAATTGTGGGTGATCAGTAAAAGCGAAAGACCTTCCTCAGCCACCAACTGGTTTAGCAGTGCGAGGATTTCGTCCTGAGTGGTCACATCCAGCGCGGTACCCGGCTCATCGGCAATCAAAAGGCGCGGTTTGTTCAGCAGCGCCATGCCAATCAACACCCGCTGACGCATGCCCCCAGACAGCATCATCGGATAGCTTTCGAGCACCCGGTCCCCGTCGTGCAATTGCACTTTGCGTAGGGTCTCGATCATATGCGTGTGGCGTTCTGCGCGGGATCGATTTCGACCCAACCGGATATCAGCAAAGCGGATGATGTCGTCCATCTGGCGGCCAATGGTCAGAACCGGATTAAAGGACAGCATCGGGTCTTGCAGGACAATCGAAATTCCGGTGCCCTTTAAGCGATTGCGTTCTTGCGGGTTCAACTCCAGTAGGGATTGCCCGTCGTAATGGATGCTTCCCTGTTCAACCTGCCCCGGCGGCATGGGCAAAGTTCCGATAATTGTGCGCATAGTGACCGACTTGCCCGATCCCGATTGCCCGATCAGCGAGACACGCTCGCCCTCATTCACATGCAAGTCGACATTATGTAGAACACGACGCGTCTGGCCATAGGCCGTAAACCCAATGCAAAGGTCCTTGATGTCCAGCAAACGGCTCATAATTCAACGTCCAGCATATCGCGCAGCCCATCGCCGAGTAGGTTGAACCCAAGGATCGCATAAAGGATCGCAAGACCTGGCATCAGGGACTGCCACCACATTTCAGGAAGGTATTCCGAGCCGGTGGCGACCATTGTTCCAAGGTCCGGCGTGGGCGGCTGAACACCCAACCCCAAAAACGACAGGGCCGCGCCAAACAGGATCACAAAGCCTGCATCCAGCGAAATTTTGACAGCCACGGCTGAGAAACAGTTCGGCAGCAGCTCTTTGAACAGGATATGGGTATGTGAAGCACCCGCGACCCGCGCCGCCTCGACATAGTCTTCGTTCATTTGGCCTTTGACGATGCGATAAATCAGCCGCGTGTGCCAGGTCCACCAAAGCAAGGTGATTGCCACCATTGCGTTGATCAGGTTGGGCGACAGAACCGCCGTAATGGCCAGAGCCATGGCAAGTGGAGGAAGCGCCAGCATCACATCGGTAAACCGCATGATAATGGTTTCGATCCAACCACCGAAATACCCGGCGACCAGCCCCAACACGATCCCAAACGGCACCGCGACACCCAGAACACCGACCACCAGACCCAGCGAAATCCGGTATCCAAAGATAACTCGGCTGAACACATCGCGGCCCACATTATCTGTGCCCATCAGGTTTTCCCAGCTCGGGGGGCTGTGCCGATTGCGGAAATCCACAAAGGCCCCAGCGCTTTCCGGTGAGGGGGCGAGCCAAGGCGCAAAGACGGCGACAAAGATGACGCTCAGCACAATGACCGCACCGATTATTGCCAGCGGATTGCGCTTAAACCGGTAGAGTGCCATTTGGCGAGCACTTAGGCTCCGGTTTGGGGCGTCAGGATCGTCAACGGCGGTCATGCGTCTCTCCCCGCGCGAATTCGGTGCCGGGGGTCTAAGATCCCCAACAAAAGGTCGATGGTAAGATTGGCCACGACAAAGAAGACACCAGACACGAGGACCACACCGATAACAGCGTTCAAATCCTTCTGCAGAATTGTACGAACCCCATAGCTGGCAATGCCAGGCCAAGAGAAAACGAATTCCACAATAAAGGCGTTGCCGATGAGCGAAGCAAATTCCAGTCCAAGGATGGTGAGCGGTGCAACCGAGGCCACACGTAGCATGTAGCGGAAAGTCACGACCCTTTCTGGAATGCCGTAGGCGCGCGACGCCTCGACAAAATCACGCGAAGCGACTTCGATCATCGCTGTGCGGGTGATCCGCATGACTTGACCGATCCCCGCTGCTGCCAAAGCAATCGAGGGCAGGAACAGATGTCGAAACGCGTCCAAAACCACATCAAACCGACCCGACAAGATGCCATCGATGATCAGCAGCCCGGTGATGTCAGCAGAGAAATCAATCGACGGGTCCAAACGCCCTGTGACGGGAAAGAACCCAAAGTAATGGGCAGCCGTTAACTGCAAGATAATAGCGAGCACGAAGCCCGGCGTCACAACCCCGATAAGAGAGAAGACCCGCAGCACATTGTCGATCCAAGTGTTACGGTAGATCGCGGCCACCACACCCAGTGGGATCGAGACCACGATTTGAACAATGATGGTAAAGACCACCAATTCAAACGTCGCCGGCAATGCACCGCGAATATCATCCATAACGGGCCGTGAGGTCAGCAGCGATTTGCCAAGATCGCCCTGTGCAAGGCCGGATAAATAGGTCCAAAGCTGCACAAGGTAAGGGTCATTAAGCCCCATATCGTTTTGAAGCTTCTCAACCTGCTCGGCACTCGCAAGCGGTCCCAAAGCAATACGCGCCGGGTCGCCCGGAACGATACGGGCGATGACAAAGATCAAAATTGCCAGCCCGAAAAGGACAAAAAGCAGCGTGATCGCGCGTTTGAAAAGGTAATATAGCATCTACGTTTCCCCGAAGGAGAGCGTGGACGAAACCTTTCTTATGCTGGAATGGAAAAAGGTCTAAAATGGGAAAAAAAAGTCTAGGAATTTTGGAAAACTTCTAATTCATTAATAAAATCAATAAATTCACCCCTGCGCCGTACGCCCGCCAAGCGATATAGAGACGTCAGATGGTACTTTACAGTAGCCTCTGATGTGCCCAATTGCCGAGCGACTTGCTTGTTCGTTGAGCCAGACTGCAACGCGGCGGCGACTCTGTATTGTCGCCGATTGAACCCGATCTCTTTCAATTTAGGAGGTACTACATAGCTTTCCTCCATCAATCGCAAAACCTGTCGTGTCATACGCGCCAATCGCGGGTTTTTCCGAATGCCCGGCGTCGAGGAGAGTTTGGCGCTCACCCCCAAAAAGATGTCACGATGCTCCATAAACAGAGAAATCTGTCCGTTTTCAAAGGCCAGCATCATTGCTTTTTCGATGAACTGCTTGCGTGTGGAGCCCCGTGAAAACTGCGCATTGTGCAAAGCCGCTACAATAGCGCTACGTGGAGAATCGGGTTTCGCTGCGGCCTCAAGCCCCAATGAAACCATCAATTCTTGCCTTAGGACCTCGCCGGTCGCGCTATGCAATTTCGACGTGTTGGCTGCATCAAGGTGGCGTTGCGCCCGATTGGGATGCCATTCCAAATTGCAAAGCAACGCGTGAAAGACATCAAAGGTATGCGGGGTACCACTGTGACGACGGGTGTAGTCGGCCTGAAAGATTTCTAACTCCCTCACGGCCGCCTGGTGCCCCTTGAGGAAATAGGTGCTCATAGCAGTGATCCGCGCCAACTGGAGAAACAGCTCCGACCAACTGTCCCCATTCAATAGGCTCATGCGCAATCGCGCCGCATCCTGGCAAACGCGATCAAAGCGCCCACATTCATAGTCGATAGCAAGACGAATTACCGCGATAACCTCTTCTTCGTTTCCGTATCTCACGCCGGATTCTTCAAGACAGCGCTCAGCCGTCGTAAGCCCGCGGCGCGCTCGTGAAAGTCGCCCCTCCATCACATCAAGGTCAGCAAGATGGATATGAATGAAATGCTCCAGATAGGCGTGACCAGCCTCGCGGTAGCATGACATCGCCTGTTGCCCTGCCAAGCGCGCATCCTCTGGACGCAGTAGCCGCACATACATTGCCATCATGGAGTTGTGGTAAAGCCCCAACATCAAGGGCTGCGTCACTGGAATACTACGTTCCAACCGACGCCAAATTGTCAATTTACGGTCGCTGACTGTTTCCCCCAAATGCAGCCCCAACAGCAAGTCAGCAAATTCGAAGATATATGTTTTGTCAAATTCAAGGTTGGTTGCGCGCAAATAGGATTTCGCCCGCGAAGACTGCCCGTGCTTCAAAAGGTAAATGATCAGCGCGACCAATACGGCCTCGTCTCGCCTCCAAGCATCCGGCGGCATCGCCTCCAGTAGCTCCCCCAACTTGGGATAGCCCTGGAGGAACGGAAATAGCATGCCTCCGCCGTCCTTGAACGCCTGGATTGATCCGTCGTGTTCCATTTGAGCATTAGATTTGGATCACTGGGAACATACAAGAGCCAGATGCGCCGCGGAGACACCCCGACCTGGCCGCTGCAATAACTGCTAAGAGAGCCCGTTCACAGCACTTGAGCGGGATCTGAACACCTCTTAACAGTCGAATGAGCATTGAGGACATTGACGGCCAAAATGGAGGTCTGCTTAGCATATAAGTTATCGTGCAGTTCAAATGCTACACGCTGGTCAAAGGTCCGGTCTGAGATGCCGCATTGCAGCTTCCCTGACACTGGTCGAAGGTATGCTTTGGGGAAGCAGCGGCGCAGCGTCTAGAGCCTCCGCCAACGGCAGCTCAGGGCCGACGCCAGACAGTCCAACTTCTTATTGGTCATGGTGCGTAGGCAATAAATTCGTCGTACTCATGGCGTTCAATCGACCAGCGTTTTGCTCCTTGCGGACGCTGGCGTTGGCTGCATGTGGTCAGCAGAAGCCGTTGTTTGGCGCGCGAGATCGCAACGAAGTAGGCTGCGCGCTCCGCTGACGGCTCTACCCAAAAGGTTTCCTTTTCGACACCAAGGACTATGACCGTATCGAACTCCATACCCTTGCTCTTGTGCACCGACATGATGCGAACAGGGCTGTCACCCGAAAATGAGGCTATAGTTGTTGAAGCGTCCGCTTGGTTCTGCAGCAGCATGTGCGCATGCTCAAGAGTCTGGGCGAAGAGCTCATCGAAGCGATCACCATGCTCATAGTCTGGCGATAAAGCGATGAGACTGTCACGTCCAAAATTGTCCATTAGTGATATGGCGAAAGCTTGCAAATCGTCGATCTGTTGAAGATCGACCTCATGGGCCGCAACCTTCTGCTTGGTTTCGTTGACGAAGCGATCCCAGCGAGATCGCAACTGATATTCGCGTTCCTCGTCAAAGCCATGATTGAATACAACCAGATCAAGCATACGACGACAGGTCCACGCTTCTTCTGACCCTTCTTGCCCGCCATATCCGTCCTCAAGATGTCCACTAT
>CAZPXE010000050.1:0-13189 GCA_964590545.1 uncultured Rhodobacterales bacterium
TGTCGACGGGAAGCCCATCGTGACATCTGCATCGCGCTGGGGTCTTGGTGGGCCTATTATGAACTGGGCTGGGGCGGGTTCTGGTTCTGGGACCCGGTGGAGAATGCGTCGTTCATGCCATGGCTACTGGCCGCCGCACTTCTGCATTCCGCGATTGTGGTGGAAAAACGCGAAAGCCTGAAAAGTTGGACGATCCTGCTGGCGATCCTCGCCTTCGGCTTCTCGCTGATCGGGACATTTATCGTGCGCTCCGGGCTGCTCACCTCGGTTCACGCGTTCGCCAATGATCCCGAGCGCGGTGTTTTCATCCTGATGATCCTCGCCTTCTTTACGGGCGGCGCACTGATCCTGTTCAGCTTGCGTGCGGGGACTATGGAAGCCAAGGGCGTCTTTGGAATGGTCAGCCGTGAGAGTGCGCTGGTGGCCAACAACGTGCTGCTGGCCGTGTCCTGTTTCGTCGTCTTTGTCGGCACGATGTGGCCGCTGGTGGCGGAGATGTTCTTTGACCGCAAGCTCTCCGTTGGTCCGCCCTTCTTCAACGCAGCCTTCACGCCGTTCATGGCATTGCTGGGGCTGATTATGCCTGTCGGCGCGCTAATGCCATGGAAGCGGGCGCGGGTGGCGCGGGCGGTATACACGTTGCGCTATGCGTTCGGACTGGCGGTGGTGATTGGGCTTCTGGTCTATGCGATGCAGACGGGCAAGACGATCCTTGGCCCGGCGGGCGCGTTCCTTGCCGCATGGATCGTGATGGGCGCGGTGCTGGATCTGTGGTCGCGCACGGGCAAAAGCGGCTCGCTTGCCCGGCTTTGGCGTTTGCCGCGCGCGGATTGGGGCAAGACGACTGCGCATATTGGCCTCGGCGTCACGATGCTGGGCGTGTCGGGCCTGATGGCGTGGCAGCATGAGGATATCCGCGTCGCGATGATTGGTGAGAGTTTCGAGGTCAAGGGGTACGAGCTGACCCTCAACGACGTTCGGGAGGTCGAAGGGCCGAACTACATCTCCACCGTGGCTTTCATCACGCTGGGGCAGAACGGGCGAGAGATTGCGGAACTGCGGCCTGAAAAACGGATCTATCCGGTGGCGCAGATGCCAACGACCGAGGCGGCGATTGACTATGATCTGGCGCGCGACGTGTACGTGGTCATTGGCGATGCACAGGCGAACGGAGGCTGGGCGGTGCGGACGTATATCAAGCCGCTGACCAACTGGATCTGGATCGGGTCGGGGCTGATGGCTCTGGGCGGGCTTCTGTCGCTGAGCGATCGGCGCTTCCGTGTCGCTGCCGGCGCGCGCAAAACAGCACCTAAGCCGGTGCCCGCAGAATGAAGCGACGCGTGTTCCTGCTGGGGCTGCTGGCCAGCCCGGTCTTGGCGCTAGAGCCGCACGAGATGCTGGACGATCCGGCACTAGAGGCGCGCGCGCGCAAGTTGGACCACGAAATTCGCTGTGTGAAATGCCAATCGGAAGCGGTCGCCTCTTCCAACGCGTCCTGGGCGCAGGACGCGCGACGCTCTATCCGCGAATTGATCGCCGATGGGGCCTCAGACGCCGACGTGAAAGAGTGGTTTGTGGCGCGCTATGGCGAGTTCGTTCTGATGGACCCGCCCAAGACCGGCTCGACCCTTGCGCTATGGCTGGCCGGGCCGTCGATGCTGGCCGTTGCGGCCTTTGGCGCTTGGTTCTACCTGCGTGGCCGCGAAGCGCCTGTTTCGGCCTCCGCCGAGGGGCTCAGCGCCGAAGAACAGGCCCGGCTTCAGGAAATTCTCAAAGACTGACGTTGCGCTTTTCTTTTCTCCGCCCATCTGTCTGTTATGCCAAGGACAAGTGAAGCAGGAGAGTGGGCGATGGACTACGAAACCCTAGACGTGAGCGAAAAAGACGGGGTGGCGAAGATCGTTCTGAACCGTCCTGACAAGATGAACGCGCTCACGACACAGATGCGGGCCGAGATCGAGCATGCGGTGAAAACCTCTGGACTGTCGGCACGTGTGGTGATGATCACCGGGGCCGGGCGGGCGTTTTGCTCAGGGCAGGACCTAGGCGATCGGGCCAATGCTGCGAGTATCGATCTGGAGCGGACGTTGCGCGACGAATACCAGCCCATGCTTGATGCAATCATCAATTGCCCGGTGCCGACAATTGCCGCTGTGAATGGCGCGGCGGCTGGTGCCGGAGCCAATCTTGCGCTGGCCGCAGATGTGGTGATTGCCAGCGAAAGCGCCTATTTCCTGCAAGCCTTCGCGCGGATCGGGCTGATCCCGGATGCGGGCGGTACGTATGTGATGCCGCGCGCGATGGGGATGGCCAAGGCCATGGGTGCCGCGCTGTTTGCCGACAAGATCAGCGCCAAGCAAGCCGATGCATGGGGTCTGATCTGGGAAGCGGTGCCAGATGAGCAATTCGCCGAGCATGTGGCCAGCCGCGCGCTGCATCTGGCGCAAGGGCCAACCATGGCCTATGGCGCGATCAAGCGGTCGATCCGCGCGAGTTGGGACAATGATGTCGAGGCGCAACTGGCTATGGAGGCGCGCGAGCAGGGCGCTTGCGGGCAAAGCCGGGATTTCAAGGAAGGCGTGCTGGCCTTCACTGAAAAGCGCAAGGCGAGTTTTGAGGGGCGTTAAACGCTTTGATGATATCGCAATAGAAAAGGGGCGCTCGATTGAGCGCCCCTTTCTCTTAGACCTGTTTGGGGGTTAGCCCGGGATCGAACCATCTACGGCACGCTCGACGAGCATCACATCTGTAGCCGTGATTGCAGCTTCGGTAGACGCCACTACGGCCACCGGAGCGCCGTCAGCCAGCACCGTATACACGCCTTCACCATTGTCGGTCACGGAGATCACCGGCTCTTCGCCGCCCGCGTCATAGATCACGGCCAGCCCGTCATCTTCCGCGTCGTAGTCGTTGACGATCATCGCTTCGGTGCCACCGCTGTCATAGGCCATGAACAGATCGTTGCCATCGCCGCCCGTGGCCTGATCGCCCGCAGCACCGATCAGGATATCGTCACCGCCGCCGCCATTCAGGATATCCACATCGCCATCCTCCAACGCGCCCTGTGTCAGGCCAGTAACAGTCGTGCCAGCACGTACAGCAATCAGTTGTTCTTCGGTCAAGTCACTGGCGTAAATCGAACCGCCCACCAACAGGTCGCTATTGTTATTGCCGCGCAAATCGTCGGCCCCGTCACCGCCGATCACGACGTCACTTCCTGCATTTCCGATCAATACGTCATCTCCTTCGCCACCATTGAGCCAGTCGCCTTCCGGACCGCCCAACAATTTGTCGTTGCCTTCATTGCCCTGCATCAGGTCAGAACCGTCTTCGCCTAAGACCGTGTCGTCGCCGGTCCCACCAATTAGGATGTCATCGCCGTCACCACCGACCAGTGTATCCGCCAAATCACCGCCATTAACGACGTCATCGCCCGCTTCGGCCTTGACGAAGTCAAGCTCTCCGTCTTCGCCGGTGAACGTATCGGCGTTTGCGGTCAGGGTGGTTTCGGTGATCTCAGGGGCTTGCTGCAAGGGCGGTGTGAAGGTCGGATCGACATCATTGATGGTCGGACCTGCTATAATGGCCACGTCATCTGCAGTAATATCGCCAGCGGCTCCCGCGACCCGTGCAACTGGTGCGCCATCGGACAGGATAACAGCATCATCACCGTCATCCACCACGGTTACTGTCGGTGCCTCTTCCTCACCAATCACGAGCGAAACGCTGTCACCAGTTGCGAAATCTGAGATGGTTGCCGGGCTGTTCGCGACCGCCTGCGAGGCGAGTACGAGGAAGCTGTCGCTGCCATCGCCGCCCGCAGCTTTGTCGGCTGCGCCCAAGATCAGCGTATCGTTCCCGTCTTCCCCGCTCAGAATGTCGGCAACGCCGTCATCTTCCAATGGGGCAAGCGTTGTATCGCCATCAACGCCGAGAATGCTGGCCAGAGACGTCCCGTCCCGCAGCGCTTGCAATTGTTCCGTTGTCAGCGGAGTTCCTGTGACGCTGCCGCCAAAGAGCACATCCGCATTGGTGCCGCCTTCAAGCGTGTCCACACCGTCGCCGCCCAACAGAACGTCAGAGCCAAGACCACCGGCCAACATGTCGTTGCCTGCATCGCCTTCGACCCAATCGTCGCCTTTGGCGCCAAGCAAGGTGTCGTCGCCATCATTGCCAATCAACAGATCGTCGCCATCTTCGCCGCGCAGCGTGTCATCACCGTCCCCGCCAATCATGACGTCATTTCCATTGCCACCAAGCGCGCCGTCGTCGCCTGCACCTGCATTGATCGTGTCATTGCCATCAAGGCCCCGGATCAGGTCGGCCTGCGCGATCCCGTCAAGCAAATCATTGCCTTCCGTCCCGGCGACCTCGTTGATCTCTTGCGAGCCGCCGCCGCCACTGCCGCTTCCACTGTCATCGCTCGAACTCTCATCATCAAAAAGTTCATATACTCCCCAAACCAGAAGCAGAGCAGGTAGAATAAATGAAAGCATAGGCTCGATCCTCACATGACACGAATGTGGCAACACTAAGGAGCAGGCGAACACAGGGTCAAGCAAACCGGGGTGATTGTCAGACGGCCCGAAACAATGCCTTTATTTGGTCCTTATTACGGCCCTGATTTCGTCACAAATGAGGCATCGAGGTTTTATGAGCCGGGCAATTTGCCGTTTCATCAGTTCAGTTTTGACTCGAATCGCTTCGATCTCTGCGCTGTTTTCCTGAACCTTGGTCATTAGAAATTGCGCAGGGTTTGGGTATATTATCAGACCGCGATCTTGTGTGTTTCAAAACAAAAACCCCCGCAGAAGCGGGGGGTCCTGAGCCGTTAGATGGGCTTGTGTATTCGAGATGCGCAATTAGCGCTTTTCGATATCCGCGTAGTCCCGCTCGGTCTCGCCCATGTAAAGCTGGCGCGGGCGGCCGATTTTCATGCCGGGGTCCTCAAGCTGTTCTTTCCATTGGGAAATCCAGCCCACTGTCCGGCTTAGCGCGAAGATCGGTGTGAACATCGAAGTTGGGAAACCCATCGCCTCCAGAATAATACCGGAATAGAAGTCCACATTCGGGAACAGTTTCTTTTCCGAGAAATATGGATCAGCCAGTGCGGCGGCTTCCAATTCTTTAGCTGTCTGAAGGATCGGGTTGTCTTCAACACCCAGAAGTTCCAACACCTCGTCCGCGGATTGCTTCATCACTGTCGCGCGCGGGTCGAAGTTTTTGTATACGCGGTGGCCAAAGCCCATCAGGCGGAACGGATCGCTCTTGTCTTTGGCGCGGGCAATATATTCCGGGATACGGTCAGGTGTACCGATTTCATTCAGCATCTCAAGGCAAGCTTGGTTCGCGCCGCCATGCGCCGGGCCCCAAAGGCAAGCGATGCCTGCTGCAATACAAGCAAACGGGTTCGCACCCGAGGACGACGCCAAACGCACTGTCGAGGTCGACGCGTTTTGCTCGTGATCCGCGTGCAGAGTAAAGATGCGGTCCATCGCGCGGCTTAGGATCGGGTTCACCTGATAGTCTTCCGCGGGCACCGCAAAACACATGCGCAGGAAGTTCGACGCGTAATCCAGATCATTGCGCGGATACACGAAGGGCTGGCCGATGGAGTACTTATACGCCCAGGCCGCAATCGTCGGCATCTTCGCGATCAGGCGATGCGAGGCAATTTCACGCTGACGCTCATCATTGATGTCGGTGCTGTCGTGATAGAAGGCCGACATCGCGCCCACGACACCAACCATAATCGCCATTGGGTGCGCGTCGCGGCGGAAGCCCCGGAAGAAGTTCATCATCTGCTCATGCAGCATCGTATGCCGCGTGATCGTACTCTCGAAATTCTCAAGCTGCGCCGCAGATGGCAACTCGCCATACAGCATCAGATAGCAGACTTCGAGATAGTGGGATTTACCCGCCAGTTGATCAATCGGATAGCCGCGATGCAAAAGCTCACCCTTGTCGCCATCGATGAAGGTGATGGTGCTGTCGCAGGCGGCAGTGGACGTGAAACCCGGATCATAAGTAAACACACCGGCTTGCGCGTATAGCTTGCGGATATCGATCACATCCGGGCCTGCGGTGGGGGAGTAGATCGGCATCTCGTAAGACTCGTCGCCGATCGTAATTGTCGCGGATTTCGTGCTCTCAACCATTCGTGGTCCTTCCTGTCGAAGCCGGGGCATGGCTAACCGCCCCGTCGCGCCATTCGGGCGCATCGGATGGAACGGTGCGTATCAGGGCAACGTTACACGTTGGTTAACCCCGTCGCACCGAACCTTTTTGGTTTACCGCAGACAGGTCGTTTTGCGTCGGACCGGTCAATCGCCTGCGGCGGCGTGTTCGATGCGGGCGATGGATTCGTCGCGACCCAGCACCAGCATCATGTCGAAAACCGAAGGGGTTGCAGCCCGCCCGGCCAGCGCGGCACGCAAAGGTGCGGCGAGCTTGCCAAACTTGGTTTCGTGCGCTTCGGCAAAGGCGTTCAAAGCAGTCTCGAGCGCCGTCCGGTCCCAGTTAACGGTTTGCAGATGCGGCGTCAATTGCATCAGTATACCACGGGATACTGTATCAAGGGATTTTGCCGATTTCTCGTCCGGGGAAATTGGACGTTCAGACAGAATAAAAACAGCTTTATCAAGCAGTTCCGGGAATGTTTTCGCGCGTTCCTTCAAGCAGTACATGCCCCGAGACATCCCGTCTTTTTGCGCCTCTGTGAGGGCGGGTTGATCCGACGCGTCCAGAAACGCTGACAGCTCTTGCTGCAACGCAGCGTCATCCGCGTTAGCGATATGTTGGCCGCACAGATTCTCTAGCTTCTTGGTATCGAATCGCGCCGGGCTTTTGCCGATTCCATCCAGATCGAACCAGTCTTGCGCTTGGGCGTCGGTGAAGAACTCGTCATCCCCATGGCTCCAGCCAAGCCGTGCGAGATAGTTGCGCATGCCCGCCGCGGGATAGCCCATCAGTTGATATTCCTGCGCGCCAAGGGCCCCATGGCGTTTAGACAGTTTCTTTCCGTCCGGCCCGTGGATCAGCGGGATATGCGCCCAAACCGGCACCTCCCATCCCATCGCGTCATAGATCATCATTTGCCGCGCGGCATTGTTCAGGTGGTCATCGCCCCGGATCACATGGGTGACGCCCATGTCATAATCGTCCACCACAACAGCCAGCATATAGACCGGCGTGCCGTCCGAGCGGAGAAGGATCATATCATCAAGTTGGCTGTTCTTGATCGTCACATCGCCTTGCACGGCATCGCGGATCACCGTCTCGCCCTCAAGTGGGGCCTTGATGCGGATCACAAAGGGCGCGTCCGGGTGGTCGGTCCGGTCCCGCCAAGGCGAGCGGAACAGGGTGGAGCGCCCCTCGGCCTTTGCCGCGTCGCGGAACGCTGCGATTTCTTCTTGGGTTGAGAAGCATTTATACGCTTTCCCTTCCGTGAGAAGTTGCTGTGCTACCTCTGCATGACGGCCCGCGCGTTCGAACTGGCTGATGACCTCGCCGTCATGGTCCAGCCCGAGCCACGCCATACCTTGCAGGATCGCCGCCGTCGCTTCAGGGGTCGAGCGCGCGCGGTCCGTATCCTCAATCCGAAGCAGGAACTTGCCGCCGCGCCCACGCGCGTAAAGCCAGTTGAACAGCGCCGTGCGCGCGCCGCCGATATGCAGGAAACCGGTGGGCGAGGGGGCGAAACGGGTGACGACAGGGCGGCTCATGGCGGGCTTCAACCTTTGTTAACTCTGCTGGAATAGCGTTTGGCCTGTCCATATCCATTGAGGCAAAGGGGAGCAAGCAGTGCAGGACGCACAGATCACTGTGCTGGACCGGCTTGGCGGCGTGATCGCGCGGCAAAGCGGCGCGCTGTTCCCGTGGGCGCCGGTTTGTCTCGGTGTTGGAATCTGTGCGTATTTCGCACTGCGGATCGAGCCTTCGACTCCGGTTTTGTTCGGGTTTGCAGGTGCGGCGCTTCTCCTCGCCGTGTTGGCCCTCAGGCTTTACCTGACGCTGATCGCCCCACTTTTGTGGGGCATTGCAATCATCGCTGCGGGCTTTTCGCTGGCCGGATGGCGCGCCCACTCCGTCGCGGCTCCGGTGCTGGAATGGCGTTATTACGGCCCGGTCGAAGGGCGCGTTGTGGGGCTGGACCGCTCCAGCTCTGACGCGGTGCGGGTCACGCTCGATGACGTGGTGCTGAGCCGCCTGTCGCCCGAACGCACCCCCGCCCGCGTGCGCATTTCCCTGCACGCAGACGCCGCCACGGGCCCACCGCCCATACCCGGCGCGCGGATGATGACAACGGGCAACCTCTCCCCGCCCAGCGGGCCGGTTGAGCCGGGTGGCTTTGATTTTCAACGACATAGCTGGTTCAAAGGGCTCGGCGCGGTTGGCTATACCCGCGTGCCGCTGCTCACCATTGATCCGCCGAATGCCAACAGTTGGTCGCAGCGCGTGTTCGAGACGCGTATGCATGTCTCGGCCTTTGTCCGCGACGCGCTGCCCGGCGATGTGGGTGGGTTCGCCGCTGCCGTAACCGCCGGAGATCGCAGCGGCATGGGGCAGGGCGCGCTGCTGGACCTGCGGGTCAGCAACCTTGCGCATTTGCTGGCGATTTCCGGCCTGCACATGGGGCTGTTGACGGGCGTGGTCTATGCCGTGCTGCGGTTTTTACTGGTGCTGATCCCCTTCGTCGCGCTGCATTGGCCCGTGCGCCAGATCGCGGCGCTTGGCTCTTTGGTCGCGGCAAGCGGCTATCTTGCGCTTTCGGGGGGCAATGTCGCGACGGAGCGCGCCTATATCATGGCCTGCGTTGCTCTGATTGCCGTGATGCTGAACCGGCGTGTGATGTCCTTGCGCGCCGTGGCCGTTGCCGCGCTGGTGGTGCTGGTGCTGCGCCCCGAAGCGATTCTGGGACCGGGCTTCCAAATGTCCTTTGCAGCGACGACCGCTCTGGTGGCTGTCTTCGCGGGGATGCGCGATGCGGAATGGAATATCCCCAAACCTTTGCAAGGGGTTGCAAGCGTCGTGATATCCTCTGGCGTTGCTGGGCTGGCCACCGCGCCTATCGCCGCTGCGCATTTCAATGCCGTCGCGCATTACGGGCTGATCGCAAATGTCCTGAGTGTGCCTGTGATGGGGCTCGTCGTGGTGCCTGCCGCCGTCTTCGCTGTCGTGCTTGCGCCAATCGGCCTGGCCCAAGCCGCGCTTGAGGTGATGGGCTGGGGATTGCGCTGGATTTTGTTCGTCGCCGATACCACCGCCGCCGTGCCGGGTGCGCGCAGCTATGTGGTTAGCCCGGACGTTTTGGTGCTGCCCTTAATCGTGCTGGGCGCGCTGTTTTCAGTCATCTGGATAGGCCGCGCGCGCTGGCTTGGCGCGCTCCCCCTTTGCGTCGGGATGGCTCTTTGGACGCAGACAGAGCGGCCCGATCTGCTCATCGCCGACACGGGCTCTCTGGTGGGCGTGATGACTGACAAAGGGCGCGCTGTCAGCCGGGATCGCGGTGCTGGTTTCATCGCGCAGAACTGGCTCGAGAACGACGGGGATAACAGCGGCCAAACTGGCTCTCATGCCCGCTGGCAAGCCAGTTGGCCCGGCGACGTGCAGCATCCGGGGCGCGCCAGTCTTGGCTCCTTCGCTGCAGGGGCGGTGTGGCACCTTACAGGCAAGGTTGCGACCAAAGAACTGCCGAACTGTAACGCGGGGATCATTGTTTCGAATCAATCCCTTGAGGCGCATAAGTCCGGCTGCCGCATCTTTGATCCAACACAGCTTCGGCAGACTGGTGCTGTGGCGATCAACCTGCGCGCGGACGGCACCCTACAAACGAAAACCGCCCGCCAGATGGCGGGCGATCGGTTATGGTCGTCCTGGCCTGAACCGCGCCAGACCCGGCGCGATCAATATGTGCGGATCAATCCAACCAAACGGCCCTGAACCTTGACGCGCCCCGCTGGGAAAACGCGCGTTTCATAGGCCGGGTTCGCGGCTTCAAGCGCGATGGTATCGCCGCGCCGCTGAAACCGTTTCAGCGTGGCCTCATGATCTTCGACCAGCGCCACAACGATGTCGCCATTATCCGCATGAGAGGTCTCGCGGATCACAACCACATCGCCATCGTTAATCCCCGCTTCAATCATCGAATCGCCTTTGACTTCCAGCGCGTAGTGATCCCCACCTGTCCCAAGCATCGAGCCGGGAACAGCCACCGAATTGCTCGGCTGATTGATCGCCTCGATGGGCACGCCGGCGGCGATTTTACCCATGATTTGAAGCTCTTGCGCGTCGATCTGAATGGGCATTGCCCCGCTGGGTGGCGGCGCATCGGGTCGGTCGCCATCGATCACGCGAGGCGAAAAGCCAGCGGTCGCCACAGACGGTTGCCCGCCAAGGCTTTCGGGCAGCTTGACCACCTCAATCGCCCGCGCGCGGTGCGCCAGACGGCGAATAAACCCACGCTCTTCAAGCGCTGTAATCAGCCGGTGGATGCCTGATTTCGAGCGCAGGTCCAGCGCCTCTTTCATCTCGTCAAAACTTGGCGGCACGCCGTCCTTTTGCAGCCGCTTTTGAATAAATTCCAACAGATCTAGTTGTTTTTTGGTCAGCATGCTCTCAGTCCTCTTGCCCTCGTATTTAGGGTTTGTTCTACGCATGTTCTTGTTTTGTGTCAACTTTCGTTAACTGATCTATTAACGTTTGGCGCAAGAGGGTTAAAGAATGATGAATTTTATCACAGAACCTGCAACCCTTGCAGGATCGCGCACAGGCCGGATCGCAAGCGCGTTGGCCTGCGCCAGAACCGAGAGCAGAGAACTGTCCTGCCGGTCGAAAATCTCGATCTCATCCCCGGCGACACGCGCACGCATGTAATGCTCTCGTGGGCCATTGGGGGCTTGATCATTGATCAACCTTGCCTCCTGGATTTCAGGGAATAAATCTTTCAGTCCCAGAGCTTTACGTATCATCGGCAACAAGAATAACTGACCGCATACCATCGCTGAGACCGGGTTTCCGGGCAGGCCAAGCCAAACCGTGTCGCCTTTGGTTCCAGCCATCAACGGTTTGCCGGGGCGCATCGCGATTTTGTGAAAGGCGCGGGTGACGCCGTGGCGGTCCATGGCCGCTGCAACCAGATCGTGATCGCCGACAGAAGCGCCCCCAATCGTCACTGTGAAATCCGCGCCCCAAGCAGCGCTTGCGGCAAATACATGGTCCAAAGCATCGGCAGTGTCGGCGGCAATGGGGAAGATGCGCGGGGCCGCGCCAACAGCTTCCAACATTGCGTGCAGTCCAAACACGTTCGACGCGATGATTTGGTCCGGGCCGGGTGTGTCGCCCGGCATCACCAACTCGTCTCCGGTCGAGATCAACGCCACCTTCGGTTTGCGCGCCACCGTGACCTCTGGCGCGTTCATTGCCGCGGCAAGGGCGAGGTCAGCTGGGCTCAGACGGCGCGGCGCCGTGATCTGATCGCCAAGTGCGAAATCGCCCCCGGCAGGGCGCACATTGTTCTTGCTGATGGTCTCGGCTGTGATGCAGATCATATCGCCGCTACGGGACACATCCTCTTGAATAACAACGGCATCGGCGCCGTCTGGCAAAGGCGCGCCCGTGAAGATGCGCACGGCTTGTCCAGCTTTGACAGTGCCGCCGAAACCATGCCCCGCCGCGGCTTCACCGATCACTTTGAACAGGGCATCCCGCTCGATCTCTGCCCCTTTCACAGCATAGCCGTCCATGGCCGATGCAGAGAAGGGCGGTTGGTTTCGCGAAGCGGTCACTGGGGCGGACAGAACGCGATTATGGGCGTTGGTCAAGGCGACGGTTTCTGTGCCAAGCGGGCACACCATGTCGAGGCACAGCGCCTGCGCCTCGGCCACCGTTATCATGCTTCGCCTCCGCCGGGAGCCTCGTAACGCCCTGATTTCCCGCCATCTTTCAGCGCTACATGCAGCCCGCCAATCTCCATCCCCTTGTCCACCGCCTTGACCATGTCATAGACGGTCAGCGCGGTGACAGAGGCGGCGGTCAGCGCCTCCATCTCGACCCCAGTCTGTCCAGTGGTCTTGACGGTGGCTTCAATGCGCAGGCCGGGCAGGGCCGGGTCGCTTTCGATTTCGATGGCAGCTTTGGCGATTGGTAGTGGGTGACAGAGCGGGATCAGGTCGGGTGTTTTCTTCGCAGCCATGATCCCGGCTAGCCGGGCTACCCCGGCCACATCACCTTTCTTGGCATCGCCCTGCTCAATCATTTCAAGCGTTTCCGGGCGCATCTTAATCCACGCTTTTGCCGTTGCGATCCGCTTGGTGATGTCCTTTTCGGACACATCCACCATATGCGCGTCGCCCTTGCCGTCGAAATGCGTCAGGCTCATCACATCCCCCCCGCGCGCAGCGGATTGGCGAGCAAGGTGCGGGTGGCGGTGGCCACATCATCCTGCCGCATCAGGCTTTCGCCGATCAGAAAAATCCGCGCGCCATACATCGCCATGTCCGCTAAGTCAGCGGGGGTATTCAGCCCGCTTTCGGCCACGATGATGCGATCTTCTGGCACCTGTTTTGACAGCACACGCGTCGTGTCCAATGTTGTTTCAAACGTCTTGAGGTTACGGTTATTGATCCCGATCATCTCGCTTTTCAGCAGGGTTGCGCGCTCCAGCTCCTGCGCGTCATGCACCTCGATCAGACTGTCCATGCCCCAGCGCGTTGCGGCGTCCTCAAGCTCCAAGGCTTGCGCGTCCGAAACGGAGGCCATGATGATCAGAATGCAGTCCGCCCCCAGCGCGCGCGCCTCGGCGACCTGATAGGGGTCATACATGAAATCCTTGCGCAGGCAGGGCAGCGAGCAGGCCTTGCGCGCCTCGGTCAGGAAGGACTTATCCCCTTGAAATGACGGCGTATCTGTCAGAATCGACAGGCAGGTTGCACCGCCCTCTTCATAGGCCTGCGCCAAGGCGGGTGGGTCGAAATCGGCGCGGATCAGGCCCTTGGACGGGCTGGCTTTCTTGATCTCAGCGATCAGCCCATAGCCATCGCGGCTGGCTTGCTTCAACGCGCCCGCGAAGGGGCGCACCGGGCCTGCGGCCTCGGCGTCCGCTTCCACATCAGCCAGCGGCATTGCGGCCTTGCTGGTGGCGACTTCTTGCAGTTTGTAGGTTTTGATTTTTTCGAGGATGTCGCTCATT
>CAZPXE010000051.1:0-13156 GCA_964590545.1 uncultured Rhodobacterales bacterium
ACCGACGATCAAGCCGCGCCGGTGCTGGCGTTCCTAACCTCGCGTGGGGCCTCGTCCGAGGAAACGCTGGCCAATCTCGCCGAAGCTGTTGGCAGGTCTGAGATTGGTGCAAAGGGGGTCGCGGAGTTGCAGGAGATCGCTGATCTGCTCGGCGCAGCCGGTTACGGCCCCGACCGCATCATTATCGACCCGTCCGTCGTGCGCGGCCTCGGTTATTACACTGGCCCGGTCTATGAGGCGGAACTCACCTTTGAAATCAAAGACGAAAAGGGTCGTCCACGTCAGTTCGGCTCGGTCGCCGGGGGCGGGCGTTATGATGATCTGGTGAAGCGGTTCACTGGCCAAGAGGTGCCTGCGACGGGGGTGTCCATCGGCGTCGACCGACTGCTTGCCGCGCTGCGGATGCGGGGGCAGATGCACAGTCACGAGCAGGGGCCCGTGGTTGTCACAGTGATGGATCGCGACCGGATGGCGGATTATCAGGCGATGGTGGCGGAGTTGCGGGGGGCGAATATCCGCTCCGAAGTCTATTTGGGCAATCCGAAGAATTTCGGGAACCAGATGAAGTACGCGGATCGGCGCGGCAGCCCGATTGCGATTATCGAAGGCGAAGATGAGAAGGCCCGCGGTGTCGTGCAGCTTAAGGATCTGATCCTAGGCGCGAAGCTGGCCGAAACAGCCAGCCTTGAGGAATGGAAAGACCGCCCCAGCCAGATCGAAGTGCCGCGCGACCGGCTGGTGCAGGAAGTGCGGAATATGATGCGCTCTCAACATGATGACGGGCATCACCACGCGGGGTGTGGGTGCTTCTGATGCCCTCCCGCGCTGAGACGAATGCGAAGGCCGCGCAGCTTCGCGCTGTTTTTGAAACGGCGGGCGCAGCGGTGGTCGAACCGCCGCTGCTGCAACCTGCGGGCACGCTGCTGGACCTTTATGGTGAGGATATCCGCGCGCGGGCCTATGTCACCTCGGACGCATTGAGGGGCGAGCAGATGTTGCGGCCCGATTTCACGGTCCCGGTGGTACAGATGCACATGGCCGAGGGCGCAGAGCCTGCGCGCTATACCTATGCGGGCGAGGTGTTTCGGCGGCAGGAAGATGATCCGGGCCGTGCGAATGAATATGTGCAGGTGGGCTATGAGATTTTCGATCGCTCCGCGCCCGGCGCGGCGGATGCAGAGGTGTTTGCGCGCTTTGCCGAGATCCTCGCGCCGCTTGGTCTGCGGGCGGCGACGGGGGATATTGGTATCCTCATGGCCGCCGTTTCCGGTTTGAAAACAACGCAAAAGCGCAAAGCGGCGCTGATGCGGCATATCTGGCGACCGCGCCGCTTTCGGCATTTGCTGGATCGTTTCGGTGGCAAGGTTCCGGTGCCGGAAGCGCGCGCGGCCTTGCTGGCAGCGGCGGACCCGATGGCGGAGGCCGGACCAATGATCGGGCTGCGCAGTGGGGCAGAGATTGCGGCGCGGATCGACGCGCTGCAGGCGGATGCGGAAGCCGTCCCGATTTCTAGCGAGGAACGGGCGTTTCTGGACGCCTTGTTGGCGGTGCGGGAAACCGTCCCGTTTGCGTTGGAGCAGTTGCGCGACATCGCAGTGGATCTTCCTTCGATTGGCACGGCCGTTGAAGGGCTTGAGGCGCGTACAGACGCGATGCACGCGCGCGGCGTGGATGTGGACCGCCTTGATTTTGAAGCGAGTTTCGGCCGGGCCTCAATGGAATACTATGACGGGTTTGTCTTTGGCTTCTATGCCGAGACGCGGCCTGACTTGCCTGCGATTGCCAGTGGCGGGCGCTATGACGCGCTGACGCGCAGGCTGGGTGCGCTCAGTGGCGGTGCGGGTGAAATCCCGGCCGTGGGCGGTGTGCTGCGCCCCGGTCTGATGCTGGAACTGGAGGGCGCGGCATGAGTTTGAAGCTGGGCGTGCCGTCCAAAGGGCGGCTGATGGAAAAGACGTTCGACTGGTTCGCAGCGCGCGATATCACCTTGTCGCGCACGGGGTCAGACCGGGAATATGCGGGCGCGGTTGAGGGGATTGATGGCGTATCGTTGGTGCTGCTCTCGGCGGGCGAAGTGCCGCGTGAATTGGCGGCGGGGAGTATCCATCTGGGCGTGACGGGCGAAGACCTCGTGCGCGAGAAGTTGCCCCTGTGGGAACAGCAGGTGGCGCCGCTCGCGCAGATGGGGTTTGGCTTTGCCGACCTGATCCTTGCGGTACCGAAAGCCTGGGTCGATGTGGATACGCTCGACGATCTGGATGCCGTGGCCGCTCAGTTCCGGGAGACCCATGGCTTCCGCCTGCGCATTGCCACCAAATACCACCGCCTTGTTCGCGATGCGCTGCGCCAAGCGGGGGTCGCCGATTATCAGATTGTCGACAGTCAAGGCGCGACCGAAGGCACGGTTGCCAATGAGACGGCAGAGATGATCGCCGACATTACCTCGTCTGGCGAGACGCTACGGGCCAACCATTTGAAAATATTGTCGGATGGGCTGATCCTACGCTCTCAGGCGACGCTGTGGCAGTCGCGCACGGCGCCGCTGACAGACGCGGATCGCGCGACCCTTGCGGCCTTCACAGCGGCAGTCACCTAACGACTTGCGATTGAAACGCTGCGGACCGCGCTAAATTACGCAGCGTCGGGACTTGCGGCACCTGCAACGCTCCATAGAGTTCCGATCAAGGCTAAGCCGCACCCAATCGCGGCGCGCCTTTCAGGAGGACATGCCGCGCAGGCGGCAGCAGACATGGGTGTGACCTATGCTGAAGATCGACAATCTTCACTTAAGCTTTGGCGGCATCAAGGCGCTGCAAGGGATCAGTTTTGAAGCGAAGCCCGGTGAAATCACGGGTGTGATCGGGCCGAACGGAGCAGGCAAGACTTCTCTTTTCAATGCGATTTCAGGATTTTACGCGCCGCAGCAAGGCTCGGTCCATTTTCAGGGCGCGGATATCACGCGGCTGAGCCCCGACAAGCGGGCCGAGTTGGGGCTGGCACGCACGTTCCAGAATATCGCGCTGTTTCGCGGGATGACCGTGCTCGACAACATCAAGCTGGGCGGGCACACGCGGCTGAAAACCAATGTCTGGCAAGCGCTGCGCTATTTCGGGGCGGCGCAGCGGGAGGAGTTGGAGTTTCGGCGCGATATCGAAGAACGCGTGATCGATTTTCTGGAGATCGACCATATCCGCAAGCTGCCGATTACGATGCTGCCCTACGGTCTGCAAAAGCGGGTGGAACTGGCGCGGGCGCTGGCGATGCAGCCGAAGGTGCTGCTGCTCGATGAGCCGGTCGCGGGGATGAACCGCGAGGAAACCGCTGATATGGCACGCTTTATTCTGGATGTGCAGGAACAGTTTGGCACCACAATCCTTCTGGTTGAGCATGACATGCATATGGTGATGGACATCTGCGCGCACATTGTCGTTTTGAATTTCGGTCAGCAAATCGCCAGCGGTACGCCCGAGGAAGTCTCTGGCAACGATGCGGTGATCGAGGCCTATCTGGGGGCGGCGGCGTAATGGGACAGTTTGCTCAATTTGCCATTAACGGGCTGATGGCCGGGGCGATTTACGCGCTGATCGCTGTGGGGATCGTGAGCGTTTACAAGGCCACCAAGGTGGTGAATTTTGCGCACGGCTATCTGATTATGTTCGGGGCGTATTTCTATTTCACCTTTGCCGTACTGATCCCGCAGGCCGCGTGGGCGCCCGCGTGGCTGGCAAGCTGGCAGCCCGATTGGATGGTGGTGATGAAGGCGGATTTGCCGATGTTTTCACCTTTGGGTGCGGTTCTGGATTGGGTGGCGAATGTGCCGCGTATTCTGCTGGGGCTGGTCGGCGCGCTGGTGTGCAACGCGCTGCTGGGCCGAATTGTCGAGCGCACGCTGATGCGCCCGCTCATGGGGCAATCGGTGTTCGCGATGATAATGGTGACGGTGGGTTTGATTTCGATCCTGTCGGGCGCGGCGTCGCTTATCTGGACAGCCGATGCGGCCTTTGTGCCCCATATCGCGCCGAACACGCCCATACGGTTTGAACTTTTCGGGACGATGATTTTCCTCTTCGGTGCGGATTTGGTGAACATGATTATCGCGCTGATCCTGTTCGGCGGCATCGTGGCCTTCGTGCGCTACACCAAGGGCGGCGTGGCGATCCGGGCCACGGCAGAGGATCAATCAACGGCCTATTCCATGGGGATTTCGGTGCCGAAAGTGTTCTCCCGCGCGTGGGTGTTGGCCTGTACGACAGGCGCTATCGCAGGGGCCATTCTGGCGACGCGCAATGGGATTTCGCCGACGCTGGGTCTGTTCGGCTTCTCGGTTCTCGCGATTGTGCTGATGGGCGGGCTCGACAGCTATATCGGCGTGTTCATCGCGGCCATGACCGTGGGTGTGCTAGAGGCGATGACACAATGGAAGTTGGGCGGCGAATGGGCAGAGATTGTGCCTTATGTCACCGTCCTTGCCGTCCTGCTGATCCGGCCTCATGGCCTGTTTGGCAGCAAGGAGGTTGAACGGATATGATCAACGGCAACCTCAAAAGCAGTTACGCCGCAGATGAGCGGGTTCTGAACAACGCCTATAAGCAGGCTTTTGTTTATGGGATGATGCTGGCGCTGGCGCTGTTTGCGATGACGGCGAATGATTACCTGATCCTGATCGCGTGCAAGATGGGCATTCTGCTGGTCGCGGTCGTTGGGATCAACATTCTGACGGGCTATACCGGGCTGGTTTCGCTTGGTCACGGGGCCTTTGTGGCGATTGGGGCCTATGCGGTGACGATCCTGCATAACGCGATGGCGGGGATTGTGCCGGAGGGGCTGCAATTCTTCCTCGCCGTGCCGCTGGCTGTGGCGATTGCCGCCGGGATCGGGGTGATCGTGGGCCTGCCCTCGCTGCGGGTGAAGGGGCTGTATCTGGCAGTGGCGACGCTGGCGGCGTCGTTTATTGTGACCTTTCTGATCGAGCATGACAGTTTTGCGCGTTGGACTGGCGGCGTTGTGGGTATCAATACGCCTGCGCCGAACCTGTTTGGCTGGGTGTTGGACAGCAAGCGCGAGATGTTCCTGCTGATCGCTGCGAGCGCCTTTACAACGCTACTGGCCGCTCAGAACCTCGTGCGCACGCGGGTGGGCCGGGCGTTTATCGCGATCCGGGATCGCGACTATTCGGCCGAAATTCTTGGTATATCGCTGCTGCGCTACAAGCTGACCTCATTCGCGCTGTCGGCGGCCTATTGTGGGCTGGCGGGGGCGCTGCTGGCTTATTTCTATGCCCGCATCCTGCCGGAGCAGTTCGAATTGGACCTGTCGCTGGAACTGGTCGCGGCGTTGATCGTGGGCGGGATGGGGCGCACGATGGGGCCGGTCTTTGGCGTGATCCTGATCGTGATGGTGCCGGAACTGATCAAGGTTCTGACCAGCTTTGCGACCGGGGGCAACACCGCTTCGGCCCGCTTCGCCGCGCCACTGCAAGAGATCGCCTTTGGCCTTCTGCTCATCTTCTTCTTGCTCAAAGAGCCACTCGGCATCAACCAAATTACCGACCGTATGCTGCGCGCCACGAACCGTTGGCCGTTCGCGCGCGGATAAATAAAACGAACCCAACAAAAATAACCTCAGGGAGAGAGACTTATGACCATGAACCGCCGGACCTTCCTTGGCACCTCTGCTGCCACGACTGTGGCGCTGGGCACGCCGATGATCCTGAAAGCGCAAGCCAGCGAGTATGTGCTGGGCGCGTCCTTGCCGCTGACCGGGCCGTTTGCGACTGCCGGGCAGCTTGTGGCGCCTGCGTTCAACCTTGCCGCTAAGCTGTTCAATGACGAGGGCGGCATTGCGGGCACGCCCATCCGCTTTGTGACCGAAGATTCCGGCTATGTGCCGCAGAACACGCTGGCGAATTATCAGCGCGCGCTGGCCACCGAAGGCAGCAACATGATCGGCTACTTCGCCGACAGCACGGGGGCGATGAAGCTGATCGCGCCGGAATTGAAGGGCGAGAACGCGCGGATCATGGGGTCCACCTCTTTCGCGTCGGAACTGGCGAACCCGTCGACGCATCCCTATCAGTATATGTCCGGGCCGAGCTATCAGAGCCAGATCGACATTCTGCTGAACAACATCAAGAACGAGGGCGGCACGACAGTCGCGTTCATCTTCTCAAACACAGAGTTCGGGCGCGACCCGATTGAGCACGGCAAGAAAACCGCCGAAGCGCTGGGGCTGAAAGTGGTGCTGGAAGAAAGCACCAAACCGCAAGGCGCGGACATTCCGACCCACGTGACCAAGCTGGCGCAATCGGGCGCGGAATACTGCATCCTGCACGGCTATGTCACCGGCGTATGGCCGCAACTGATCGGCGGCGCACGTCAGTTTGGCTTGCCCACGAAGTTCAAGGGCACGTTCTGGGGTATGGAAAAGCTGATCGCGGATCGGATCACCAAAGAGGCCGGGCCATTCCTTGCGGGCTACGAAGGGGTGATGCCGTATCGTTACTTCTGGGATCAGGCGGATGCACCGCGCTATCAGAAATACGCGGAGCTTTCGGCGCAGATGTTCGCAGGCACGCCGCTTGAGAAATACATGTCCACCTGGGCGCTTCAGACCATGTGCGGGCTGGAGATTGCCATGAAAGCCTTCCGCGACACGGCGGAGGCGGGCAAAGAGTTGACCGCTGATAATGTGGCCGAGACTCTGTCCGGCATTTCCGATTGGGACAGTGGCGGGTTCTTTGGCGGGCCGGTAACGATGGAGAACAACGCCATCGGGACGGGCCGTGTCTATGCCTATGACCCGGAGAGTGGGCTGTTCAATCCGACGTCTGACTGGCTGTCGGTGTAAGTTTGGTTCGGATCGGCTTGGGCCGATCCGACCAAGCGGGGGCTCTGCCCCCGCACCCCCGAAGTATTTGACACCCGAAGAAGAGATGGAGCGGCGCTTCCGTGCTGACGATTGAGAATATCGAAGTGACATATCACCATACAGTGCAGGCCCTGCGCGGGCTGTCGCTTGAGGTGCCGGAAGGGAAGATCGTCACGCTGCTTGGGACCAACGGGGCGGGCAAGACGACGACGCTGAAGGCCGCGTCCAACCTGCTGGGGCTTGAGAATGGCGAGATTGGTGAGGGGCGTATTGCGTTTCGCGGGCAGTCAATCTTGAAGGTTCAGCCGGATCGGTTGGTGCAGCAGGGCCTGTTCCATGTGCGCGAGGGGCGACGCATTTTTGCAGAGATGAGCGTCGAGGATAACCTTATCGCCGCCTCCTACGCGCTGGATGGGCGCGGGGCGAAGCCGGATTACGACAAGGTCTTTGACTTTTTTCCCCGGCTGAAAGAGCGGCGTTCGCAGATCGCTGGCTACCTGTCGGGCGGAGAGCAGCAAATGCTTGCCTTTGGCCGGGCTATGATTGCGCGGCCAGACCTGATCCTGATGGATGAGCCGTCGCTGGGTCTTGCGCCGAAGGTGGTGGAAGAGATTTTCGACACGATCAAGCGCCTGAATTCCGAAGACGGCGTATCGATCTTGCTGGTTGAGCAGAACGCGAATGTCGCCTTCTCGGTCGCCGATTACGGCTACATCATGGAGAGCGGGCAAATCGTGATGGAAGGCGATGTGGCAACGCTGCGCGATGATAAGGATATCCAGAGTTTTTATCTCGGCGTTGGTGAAGGGGCTGAACGGCAATCGTTCCGCGATGTAAAGCACTACAAACGCCGCAAACGCTGGCTGAGTTGATCCGGGTGCGTCCGAATTTTCAAAATTCGGGGGCGGCGGTTAGGGAGGTTTGAGAGATGCCATTTGATACTAGCCCTGGTTTTGTTTCGATGGTTCAGATGTTGTCGGATCACGCGCGGCAGCGCCCGGATGCGGTGGCGATGCGCCAGAAAGAGTTCGGCATCTGGAACGAAATCACCTGGGCGGACCTGGAAGAGATCATGCTGGCCACCGCCGCCGGGCTGATGGCGCTTGGCATGGCCCCGCGCGACCATGTGGGTATTCTCAGCGAAAACCGTTCCGAATGGGTGCAGGCGCAGTTTGGCATCGCGGCGGCGGGCGGTGTGGTCGTTGGGATGTATCCGACCTCGCCCGCGCCAGAGATCAATCATCTGGCGGGCAGTTCGGACACCAAGTTTCTGTTCATCGAGGATCAGGAGCAACTTGATAAGCTGATCGAGCTCGATGGGGACTTGCCGCAGTTGGGCCAGCTTATCGTCTTTGATCCCAAAGGGTGTGGCGGTGTTGACTACCTCAACCTGATGACATGGGATCAGCTTCTGGAAACGGGCCGCGCGGCTCTGGCGGCTGGCAAGGATGCCGATGTGCGGGCGCGCTCGGCGGGATTGCAACCGGACGATACGGCGCTGATGGTCTTCACCTCTGGCTCTACCGGGCTGCCAAAAGCGGCCGAGATCACCTATGGCAACATCCATGCTGGCGCGCAGATTGCGGATGAAATTTTCGGTGATTTCGGGCCGGGCACCAATGTGCTGTCCTACTTGCCGCTGTGCCATATCGCTGAACAGGCGGTGACGGTGATCAACGGCCTCTCGCGCCAATTCGTGATGAATTTCGGAGAAAGCTTGCGGACGATCACGCTGGATTTGCGCGAAGTTGCGCCAGAGGTGTTCTTCGGCGTGCCGCGTATTTGGGAGCGGATGCAGGCCGGCGTGATGGTGCAGGCGCAGACCAATTCGCCACTGCGCCGATTACTGACGCTGGCGGCGCTGAAAAGCGGGATGCGGCGCGGGGCGCTGCGCCGGGATCAATGGTCGGGCGCGGATCGCGCGGCCCATGCGGTTTGGGACATGCTGGTCTATCGTCATATCCGGTCGTATTTGGGGCTAGGACGGGTCAAGTTCGCGATCTCCGCTGCGGCCCCGATTTCGGAAGATTTGCTGGCCTTCATGCGCGGTATCGGCGTGAACCTGCGCGAAGGGTGGGGCATGTCCGAAACCTCTGGCGTGGGCACGATCCAGCCTGATTGGGGGGACTGCGATGGGCGCGTTGGCGTGCCGGTCGATGCAGTTGCCTGCAAGATTGCCGAGGATGGAGAGGTGTTGTTCAAAGGGCCGACCGTCTTCAAGGGCTATTACAAGAACCCAAAAGCGACGGCTGAAACAATCATCGACGGGTGGTTGCATACTGGCGATGTGGGGCGGATTGAAGACGATGGCTCGCTGACGCTCATCGACCGCAAGAAAGACATCATGATCAACGCGGCGGGCAAGAACCTGTCACCGTCGCTGATCGAAAACACGCTCAAGGCGTCGCCCTACATCAAAGAGGTGATCATGATTGCCGATAAACGCCCCTATGCCGCGGCGTTGGTGCAGATCGACATGGACGTGGTTCGGCTATGGGCTGAAGGGCAGGGGATTGCTTATACGACATTCCGCTCGCTGGCAGAACACCCGCGTGTGCAAGAGTTGATCGACAGCGAAGTTGCCAAGCATAACAAAAACTTGGCGCGCGTGGAGCAGATCAAGAAAGTCTATTTGCTGCCCAAAGAACTCGACCATGATGATGGTGAGGTGACTGCGACAATGAAAGTACGCCGGTCGAAAATTCATGAGATTTATGCCGACGATATCGAGGCGCTGTATCGCAGCTGAACCAGTCTGGGGCCAGCGCGCCACTGTCGATTTTGGACGCAGGTTCCAAAGGTTTGATGGTCTATTCACCTCTCGGTTGATGCTACAAGGGGCGCGGGTTAGCACCAGCGTCACCATAATTCGCAGAGAGTATGATGAAAAAAATCTTAGCGTTCGGGGCCTGTGCGGCCGTTTTGAGTGGATGTATGCAATTGGCTGAGATCACTCAGCCTCCGGTTTCGGCCGCGATGACCAGTGCCGCTGGGCCGGAGCGTTTGGCGCCGAATACGTCGAAAATGGCCGTGCGCGCATTCAAGCGGCGGACAGATGGTAAGCCGGGCGTTGGAGATGAAATTCTCGGGGCAAAATGTACGCTTGTTTCCGATGAGTTGCGCGCGACGGTGATTACACCGCAAGAAGTGATCTTGCCGCGTTTCAAACAGCGCAAGGAATTTGCCAATCGCGGTGTGCCGGGCTCTATCGTCGTGAAGTGTCAGGCCGGGCCGGAGCAGGGGCAAGTCCTTGTGACTGCGCAAGAAAAGCAGGTAAGCACAGCGATAGGCGGGGGCCTGATCGGCGCGGTTCTGACCACCGCGGTGACCGCCGCTGCGGCGAGTGCGACGCCATGGGCCTACCCGTCTGCTGTTAGCGTGGTCGTCGGCGAGTGAGCGTTAGATTGAAGCAACTTGTCTGCGCCGCGGCCCTAGCTGGCTTGGCAGGGTGCGGCGCGACAGGGTTGGATCTGCAGCCCGAGTCGGTGCGTTTGGCGGAGCGGGGCATCGCAAAAGATCGCAAGATTGGCGTCGGGTTCTCTGTCGTTCGCACATATCAGGAAGACGACGCGGGCAATCGCCAGGAAATTGGCAATGCGGTTTGCACCCTGCGCTCGGCGCAGTTTTCCGGGCGTGTGATGACACCACAACAGGTGAATTACACGTCGCTGATACAGGCAGATCGGTTTGAGAACCGGGGCCGGCCTGCGCCTTTGACTGTGACGTGCCGTGCAGGAGACAGGTCGGCGACGGTCCAAGTGCCGTCTGTGCCTGCTATTCCGACGGATACTGGGACGCATACCTTTGATCCGAATTCGGGAATATCGGTGTCGACAAGGCCGCTTTTTGGCCAGCTGGCGTCGAGCTACCCGTGGGTGTTCCCTCGAGCGATAGGTATCGTGTTGCGCTAAGGGCGCTCTTTTGGCTCCTTAAAAAAGCCCCGCCTTCGTGAACGACGGTCGGGTTATCCGCTGCGACGGTCAGCTTTTGATTTCGAGCATCAAGTCGCTTTCGCCATAAGGTCTGAGCGAGGGGGGAGAATGCCCACTTCAAATGCGCCTGAACCAAACACTGTGCCTGTTGCGTGCCGGGTCAACTTGCCTTGGACTGCTCGGCCCAAGACCTGCTTGGCGCATCAAGGCAGTATCCCGGTAGCGTTAGAACATACTCAGCGCCGGCCCCGTTCGGCCTTGTCTGTTTGCTAAGCGTCCCGTCATGAGACCGCAGAATGCGCTCCAGTGTTTCAACCGCGCTGCTGACCAGCATTGGCCCCACTGCGACGGGAGCCGACGCAGCTGCACCGTTCAGCGTTAACGTATTGTCGCGCATAGTGATTTCTATGAAACAACCATCCACGTCAGCGACATGAAACCCGAGGCATAGGCGCGGGCCATCATTGGCCTGCGAACATGGCAAACTGGCGAAGATATCTTTGACCAGTGTTGTCAGGGCTGTTTCAGCCAATAGTCGGTTGCCCTGGACCCACTCTATGTCGCAGGACAGATCGCACTGATCCAGCGGGTCGACTAAACCAAGCACCTCATGAACAAGGGTGCGCAAATTGTAGCGACGCTCGTTCTCATCGGCGATGACCGTTTCGGCTTGTTGCAGTGTCTCGCCAACCAAATCAACTGTGCGGGTTGCAACATCTTCCAGTAAGGCGATCAGTTCTAGTTTGCCGTCGCCGAAATCGTGAAAATCCTCGCGCAAAAGTTCCGCTACAGCTGTGACATGTTGCGCGGGGCGACCTGTTTCATCGGCCGTCAGATTTACCACGTCCTCGATCATATCAACGATTAGGTCCATCTGCGTCTGCATCCGGCGCAGAAGATAGACGCTCGAAATCTCTCTTGATGTGCAAACTAGCCGTGCGACAGAGCCGTCTTCGTTCAAAATAGGCAGGATCGTTGTGCAAACAGGAACTTCGCGCTCGAAAACTATATTGGTGATTTCGTATGAACACATTTCCCCTGTCGAAAGAGCGTTCAACTGGTGTTGCATCGCCGCGGCGCCGAGGCGATTGGCATAAAGGTCTTGCGCGGTTTTTCCCAAAAACGCCTCAGGCGGCATGCCCAGACATTTGCACGTCTGCGCATTAGCAAAGACAAAGCGTGGAATGCCGTCTGCATCCGGTTCAAGGACAAAGACGGCTTCGGCGACATGGTCGTACAAGGAGTAATCTGGCGCAGGCATGAGGTTTGTTACCCCGCCGATTATGAAGAACGCGTTTAACGAGATAGCGTTGCCGCTTCGCAAAACCGATCAAATTTGAGCTAAAACTGACCCGCTACAGAACACCGATCTCCGCCAGCGCGCGATTCAGGTCCGGGGGCAGCGTTGGCTCGGTCTCGCGCCCTGCGCGCAGGTCCGGCGGGGCGTCACCGGGTTTGAGGTAACGCCAGCCTTGAAACGGACGTTTGGGCGTGGAGGCTGTGCGCACCACGTCAGGCTCGAGCACAATACCGCAGCGAGTGATCCCGTCGCCACCCAACACCTCATCCAGCCGCAAGATTCGTTGGCGGCACAGGACCAGCCCTTTGAACACCCAATAAAGCGAGCCACCATTCAGCAGCGCATCCGACTGTTTCGGCCACATGCGCGTGACGTGGCGCGGCAGACCATCCGGCCCGTGGGCGCGCGGGTTTTGCTGCCAGTCCAGCAGGTCTTGTACCTGTTCGGCCCCGACACAGAGTTTTACCAAGTTGATTGATTGATTCTGACTGCTCATGGCGTATATTGTAGCTCCTTCAGCCTAAGCCTCAATGCTTGGTGTATTTCTCCACAGACCCTTGTGGATAACCTCAACAGGAGACGCCCCCCGATGTCCGCTTTCAGTGCGCCGATTGCCGAACAGATTTGGGATATGAAGTACCGCTTCAAGGAGGCAGGTGGTGCGCCCATTGACCAAAGCGTCGAAGATACGTGGCGGCGGATCGCGTGCGATCTGGCGCAGGTTGAGGCGGACCCGAACGCGTGGGAAGAGACATTTTATGACGCGCTGAGCGATTTCAAATACCTGCCAGCGGGCCGGATCACAGCGGGCGCTGGCACCGCCCGGTCGGTGACGCTGTTCAACTGCTTTGTGATGGGCACAATCCCCGACAGCATGGGCGGCATTTTCGAGATGCTGAAGGAAGCCGCGCTGACGATGCAGCAGGGCGGTGGGATCGGCTATGATTTCAGCACCATCCGGCCCAAAGGCGCGGATGTGAAGGGCGTAGCGGCGGATGCGTCTGGGCCGCTCTCGTTCATGGATGTGTGGGACGCGATGTGCCGTACGATCATGTCC
>CAZPXE010000052.1:0-13135 GCA_964590545.1 uncultured Rhodobacterales bacterium
GGTCAGGTCGAAATTGTAGCCGTCTTTCATGTAAAACTCGCGGCCCCGCATCACGCCAAAGCGGGGGCGACGTTCGTCGCGGAACTTCCATTGGACGTGATACAGCGTCAGGGGCAGCGCCTTGTAGGAGGTCACATAGTTGGCGACGATGTCGGAGATCATCTCTTCATTGGTGGGACCATAAAGCATCTCGCGCTCGTGCCGGTCGGTGATGCGCAGCATTTCGGGGCCATAGGCGTCATAACGGCCCGATTGCCGCCACAGGTCAGCCGATTGCAGCGTGGGCATGAGCATAGGGATGTGCCCGGCGCGGATTTGCTCTTCGTGTACGATCTGCTCGATCCGCTTGAGGACTTTGAACCCCAGCGGCAGCCACGAATAGATGCCTGCCGATTGCTGTTTGATCATCCCCGCGCGCAGCATCAGGCGGTGCGAGACGATCTGTGCCTCGGCAGGGGTTTCCTTGAGAACGGGCAGGAAATAGCGGGACAGGCGCATGGGTTGGACCTCGTGAATGGCTTTGACGATGGATTAGGGGAAATGAGCGGGAGGTGGAAGGGGCTTTGGCGCTTGAAACTCATAGGTCTGGCGTTTGCCATTTCGTCTTGGCCCGGAAACAAGCACGCAGTGCGCCGGGCCGCGCCCTCCCTCCCGCACGGGAGGGCGCATGGCAACTGTTGGGCATAGAATTTCGGTGGATTGTGCTTGGCGACCATCAAGCGCTGTCGAAAGAGCCTCGCAAGCGCCCACCCGAGGGAGGGCGCGGCCCTCCGTTACACCCCGGCTCAAAGCGAACGTCACGTCGCGCTTGAACCCTCTGCCCTGCGCCGCGACGGTGCAGCGATTCAATGGGAGGACATCACACATGATTGGCTACACAACACTTGGCGTTTCGGACTTGGCGCGGGCACAGCAATTCTATCTCGACCTGTTCGCAGATCGCGGCGCGACGGTCCGGGTGGATGCAGGGCGGATTGTGTTTATTGGTGTGGATGGCGAGCGCACGATGCTGGCACTTTGTACGCCGTTCGACGGTGAGGAGCATTCGAACGGCAACGGAACCATGCTCGCTTTTGCCTGCAAAACCAAGGACGAGATCGACGCGATGCATGCCCGTGCGCTGGAGCTAGGCGCGAGCACCGATGGCGATCCCGGCCAGCGTATCCCGGATCGGTTCTATGGCGCTTATGTGCGCGACCCGGACGGGCACAAGTTGTGCTTTTACATCTTCAAGTAACGGCTTCAAGTAACAGCGCCAAGTTTTGTTGGACCATCGAGGGCATCCTGGAGATCCCGACAATACGCGGAACGCGCGCCGCGCGCGTCACTCCTGCATCAGCCCAAGTTTCTTGATGCGATAATCCAGTTTGGCGCGGGTCAGACCCAAGGACCGCGCAGCGGCGGAGACATTCCAATCGGTGTCGACTAACGCTGCGCGAATGGTCTGAACTTCCAAATCCTGTAGGGTCTGACCTTTCTGGGCGTCGGCCAAGTTGTTGGTTCGGTCAACCCCCACACCCAGACGTCGCCCAACCTTCGGTGCATTTTCCACTAAAGAAAAGACGTGGTGGCTATCGACCATGCCACCTGCTTCCGCAAAAATGATGCCACGTTCGATCAGGTTGGATAGTTCGTGCAAATTGCCGGGATAATCGTAGCGCAGCAGCATGTCATACAGACGACCCGACAGACCGCTGAGTGCCTTGGGGTGACGTTTCAAGTGCCGGTCCAGGAAGTATTGGATCAGGTCGGGCAGGTCGTCGCGGCGGTCCCGCAGCGGCGGCAGTTGGATCGGCAAAACGGACAGAAAGTAATGCAGGTCGGTGCGCAAACGCCCTTCTTGTGCGGCTTTCGCAGGTGACGTCCCTGTCGCCGCGATGATACGCGCGTCGAAAGGTTTGGACTGTCTGTCCCGAATGTAACTCGCCAATTTTGCCTGAATACCAAGGCTAAGCGACACGAAATCATTCAGAAACAGCGTCCCGTCTTGGGCGCTTTCAATGAAGCCGCCCGGCTCGAAAAAGGGATCGTTTCCAAGGGGTGCGTCCTGATAAGCGGAGCAGTTTACGGGTACGAATGGCCCTTTCGACATCGGGCTCCTGCTGTGTAAAAAGTGTGCGAAATGCTCCTTGCCCGTACCAGCTTCGCCTACGAACATGACCGGTTCAACAAAAGCGGACACTTTTTCAACGAGACGGGTCACGCGTTGAATGGCTGGCGATGTGCCGACGATTTCATCTTTCGGCTTGGCGCGCGCTTGGTCCGGCATTGGTATTGACGTCGGCGGCTGCCACGGCGCGGCTTTGCGTCTTTTGCCGTGCGAGAGACCAAACAGGTCCAACTCGGGCACATCATCGCCCCAGCTTTCGGCATCTTTTCCGACCACAACGCAGCGTTCAGCCCCTTGGGCAACGCATTCAATCTCGCGGAAAATGACCGGAAAGCCGAGAAGCGTGCTCGTGAAGCCGCACGGCACACCCGTTTGCATCCAGCACACAGGCATATTGCACACACCAAAATTGCGAAGGTGTTCGCTGCCTTCAACACTATCGAACCAATAAAACTCACCCAGATAATGCTGTTTGGCAGCGTCAAATTCGAACCGTTTGGTCACAACTTTGGCAAAGCCTTCCATTGTGTGCAGACGGGGACCAGCTGCGAGCGCTGCGGTCACATCCTCTTGCTGAAACCGGTTCTTGATCACTTCGGCAAGCTTCACCCCTTCGTCCCAGCCCACGCGCATGTAATGATCACGCGTCCGCGACATGCCGATATCGTTGATCATGCGCGCCTGCAAATTACCCAGAACATGGGTTTGCATCAGCACCATCCGCTCATCATTCAACCAGATGCGGCCGTCACCAAGGGCGAATTGCAGCGCTCCGGCTAGATCATTCAGTGTCGGCGGCGCGCCCTCGTCGAGTTTCAGGCTATCCCCACGCGCCAACATGCTGGGTGCTTGCCGTGAAGCCTCTTTCAGAGAGATGCGAGGGCCAATTTCATCATTTGAGGATGCATTATTTTTCATTTCATCATTTTATGAAATTTTCCACACCACGGAAAGTTCAAAATTATGATTGTAATTCAGCAAATTAACCCACCTCCCACCAAAAAATCACACAAAATAGTTTCAAGCCCGCAAACGTTAATCAAAAAAAGTGTTGAGGAGATAAACGGTTTTGACCCTGAGTCGGGACAAGGCCGTGAAGCACAAATTGGGAGGTTTCCATGGACGGAACACATGTATCATTTTTTGACCAAGAGCTTTGGGCCGGTAAGGTTTACATAGGCGGCTGGTCCGCTGGCGCTGGTGGAACGGATGATGTCACAGCGCCCGCAGATGGCGCACTTGTTGGGCAAGTCGGTAAAGGCACGGCTGAAGATGTCGCACGCGCAGCGGCGGCGGCTGCGTTGGCGCAACCTGCATGGGAAGCCACGGATACAGCAGAGCGCGCGCGCATCCTGAACGCCGCAGCCGACATTCTTCAGGGCAACGCCGAGGAACTCATTCCGTGGATCATTCAGGAAAGCGGGTCTATTCCGCCGAAGGCCGGGATTGAGATCGAGCACAGCGCAGGCTTCCTGCGCGCTGCTGCCGAGGCGGCGCTCGAGCCTCAAGATTTGGCGCTTGCATCCGTGGATGGCCGCGACGCGAGCGAAGAGTTGATCCGCGTGGCACATGGTGTCGTCGGCGTCATCTCTCCTTTCAATTTCCCGTTAATCCTGTCGATCCGCGGAATTGCTGCGGCGTTGGCCACCGGGAATGCAGTTGTCCATAAACCAGACCCTCGCACACCGATTACCGGCGGCATCATGATCGCGCGCGTTTTCGAAGAGGCCGGACTGCCGGAAGGACTGCTGCACATCGTGCCTGGCGGCGCGGATGTGGGTTCAGCGCTTTGCGAAGATCCGAATATTGCAATGGTCTCTTTCACCGGCTCACCTGAAGTCGGTGCGAAAGTTGGCGAGGCTTGCGGGCGGACTCTCAAGAAAGTTCAGCTGGAATTGGGCGGCAAGAATGCTCTGATCGTCTTGGACGATGCGGATATGGACGTGGCCGCGTCAAATGCAGCTTGGGGCACATGGCTCCATCAGGGCCAGATTTGCATGGCAACCGGGTTGATCCTTGCCCCGGCGTCAAAAGCAGAGAAGCTGACCGAGACGTTAGCCACCAAGGCACATCACTTGCCCGTAGGCGATCCGTCGAAGGAAGAATGCGCCCTCGGCCCGCTGATCGCGCTTTCCGAAGCCAAACGGATTGAAGCCATTGTCGAAGACGCTGTCGCCAAAGGCGCAACCCTGCATGTCGGCGGCAAGGCCAATGGCACGCTGTTCCCCGCCACTGTCTTGTCCGGCGTCACGCCCGGCATGCGTGCGTTTGACGAGGAAATCTTTGGCCCAGTCGCGGTTATTACCACCTACAAGGACGATGACCACGCAGTTGAACTGGCGAATATGACAGAGTTCGGCCTCGTCGCCTCGGTAATCGGCGCAGACGTCGCGCGGGCCCGCAAATTGGGGATGCGCCTTAAGGTCGGACACCTGCATATCAACGACCAAACCGTCACGGCCTCGCCCTTGGCGCCGTTTGGTGGGCGCGGCAAGTCGGGCAACGGCTCGCGCATCTCAGGCCCCGCTATTTGGGAAGAGTTCAGCCAGTATGTGTGGGTAACAACCAAGCCTGCAGCGACGCCTTACCCCTTCTAAATTCAAGACTTTTCGACACATGTCCCAGACCCCGCCCCTCATCTGAGGGACGGGGCGCGGGGACGGCGTGTCCAGATCAGGAGACCAATCGTGAACCTATCGAACAAAACCATCGTAATCACTGGTGTATCATCGGGCATCGGGGCGGAAATCTGCCGCACTGCGCGTCTGCAAGGGGCGCATGTGATCGGCGTAGACCGCAATGATCCGGCGCTTAGCATGGACGCGTACCATCAAGCAGACCTCGGCGATACCGCCGCCATCGACGCGCTGGTGGCCAATCTGCCCGACGGGATCGACGCACTGTGCAACGTCGCAGGCGTGCCCGGAACTGCGCCAAAGGACGTCGTGGAGCGTGTGAACTACCTTGGCCTGCGCCATCTGACCCATGCCGTTCTTCCCAAAATGACAGCGGGGGGTTCGGTTGTGAACATTTCGTCCATTCTTGGCGCGGAGTGGCCCCAGCGCCTTGATCAGCACAAAGCACTCGCCGAGGCGGACAGTTTTGACGGGGGTGCGGAGTGGCTCAAGGCCAATCCGGTGCCGCAAGAGACCTGCTATCAATACTTCAAAGAGGCGCTGATCGTCTGGTCCGCCACAAAAGCGCAAGACGTCTTCAATCAATACGACGTGCGCATGAACACGGTCGCACCCGGCCCAGTGATGACGCCCATCCTAGGCGACTTCGTTCAAATGCTGGGCCAAGAGCGGGTTGAAGCGGACGCGCACCGCATGAAGCGGCCCGCCCTAGCTGACGAGGTCGGTGACGTGGTTGCGTTCATGTGTTCGGACGCATCCCGGTGGATCGTCGGCGCGAACATCCCCGTCGATGGCGGGCTTGCTGCCACCTACGTCTGATCCAATGGAATCTTGCTGCTTGGCAAGATTCACCGATGAGGCCTGCGCAAAGGGGTGACTAACCCCGTGCGCAGTCCTCGCAAGAACACTGAGGAACAGTCAAGAATGTCGATTGAGCAACTCCACGGAATCCTAGCGATGGGGGCGGAAAATCCGCCACCGACGGGCGGAAGCCCTGACGACATGCGCGCTTGGTTTTCAAACATGATGGAGCCGACCCCAACCGCCGCAGGCATCGCCGTCGAAGACATCGAAATCGCAGGTCAGGCTTGCGAGGTTCTGGAACCAGAAGGTGCGCCCGCCGACAAGATGATTGTCTATGTCCACGGTGGCGGCTGGCTGTTTGGTACACCGCGCTCGCACCGGGTGATTACATCGAACATCGCTCGCAGCTCTGGCCTGAAAGTGGTCTCTGCTCATTACAGATTGGCTCCAGAGAACCCGGCCCCGGCGGCCCATGACGACGTCTATGCGATTTTCCAATGGGCAGCGGCGCAGGTCGGCGCGAAGAACGTCGCTTTGATTGGCGACTCTGCTGGCGGCAACATGGCGCTGAGCACTGCGGTGCGCTTGCGTGACAATGGCGAGGAATTGCCTTCGGCTTTGGTGCTGATGTCCCCCGCGCTCGATCTGGAAGGCACTGGCGCTTCGCACAAGGAACACGCAGATGCGCCCTTGGTGGATGCGCCAACAATGGCGGCCTTCAATGGCGTTTACGTCGGGGAGCGCGATCGCAGTTCACCGGAGTTCACAGCTTTTCATTCGGACATGTCCGGCCTGCCCGACACGCTGATCCATGTGGGATCCTGGGAACTGCTACGTTCTGACAGCGAAACCATCGCTGAGCGGATGAAGACGGCTGGCACGCATGTCGATCTGAAAATCTGGGACGGCATGGTCCACAATCACCAACTTTTCGCGCCCTTTCTTGAGGAGGGAATGGCGTCGCTCGAGGAGATTGGAGGCTTTGTAAAAAGTCACCTTTAGCGCTCGGGTTGGCGGTCACAGAAGCCGCGCTCAACTGTCATTTTAGGAGGAAACCATGACAAAATCGAAGTTTAACCGCCGCCAGTTCGGCGCACTCGCAGGGGCAGCCGCGCTGGCACCTGCATTGTCGAGCCGCGTGATCGCGGCAGGCCATGAAGAAACCATCCGCATCGGCTGGGTCGGACCACGCTCTGGGCCGCTTGGCATTTTTGGTGAAGCGGATAACTGGCTCGTCGAAGCGCTGAAGGCAAACCATTCTGACGGTGTTCAGATTGGTGACAAGACCTACGGGATCGAGGTCATCATGGCCGACACCCAATCCGACCCGGTGCGCGCAAGCCAGGAAACGCGGGATCTGATCAACGGTCAGCAGCCCGACATCATTATCTCCAGCTCCGCGCCGGAAACCACCAACCCAGTGGCCGATGCCTGCGAAGCGGCGGGCGTGCCGTCGATCACGACCATCGCGCCGTGGGAGGCGTTCTTCTTTGGCCGTGGCGGCAAGCCCGGTGAGAAGTCGTTCAACTGGACCTATCATTTCAGCTTCGGTGCGGGCGATTTTGCACCGCTCTATACCGATGCCTGGAACAAGATCGAGACCAACAAGAAAGTCGGCATGCTGCTGCCCAACGACGCCGACGGCAACGCCATCCGGGGTGGGCTCATACCGGCGCTTGAAGCCGCTGGCTTTGAGGTTTTCGACGCGGGCCCCTATGAGAACATGAGCGCCGATTTCTCGAACCAGATCACGTTCTTCAAACAGAACGGCGTTGAGATCGTGAACACCTTCCCCTTCCCACCGGACTTCCCGGTCTTCTGGCGGCAGGCCGCACAGCTTGGCCTCGCGCAGCAATTGAAGATCATGCAGATGGCGAAAGCAGGTTTGTTCGCCGCCGAAATGGAAGGGCTTGGTCAGCTTGGCTATGGGCTTTGCACCGGGGCATATTGGCACAAGAACTTCCCAACAACGTCGGCCGCTGTCGGCCTGAGCAGCGCCGAACTGGCGAGCGGCTTCGAAGACAATGTCGGCAAGCAATGGACGCAACAGGCAGGCGGTCAGGCAGCACTGCTTGATGTGGCTATGGGCGCGCTGACGGCATCGGGCAACCCGAAAGACAAAGCGGCAGTCGCCAAAGCGCTGGACACACTGAAGGTGGAGACCGCTGTTGGTACAATCGACTTCGCGAACGGCCCGATGCCAAACATCGCAACGTCGCCGTTGGTCGGATGCCAATGGATGAAGGCGGATGAAGGCCCGTATCAGTTCGATCTGCGCATCATTGCGAATGCGCTTGCGCCAAGTGTTCCGGTGAACTCGGACCTGCAACCCTACCGCATCGGCGGCTGATCTTGCGACAATCGGCGCGGCCCCAACGGGCCGCGCCATCTTGAGGGAGGGAGTCATGGTGATGCAGGAAACAATTGACGCGGGCAGCGCAGTCACGACACAGCCGCCAGTGCTGGAAGCACAAGGGTTGGTGAAACGCTTTGGCTCGCTCAGGGCGTTAGACGATGTTTCTTTCCATGTCCGCCCGGGCGAGGTTGTCGGTGTTGTTGGCCCAAACGGGGCCGGGAAAACAACGTTGTTCGCGGCATTGGCCGGGACTTTCCCAATTTCAGAAGGCCGCATCACCTATGATGGCGCGCCCATTACCTATACCAGCGCCGAAGAGCGTTGCCGCATTGGCATCGCCCGCACCTATCAAGTTCCACGACCGTTTTTGGGCATGACGGTGTTTGAAAATGTCCTGGTCGCCGCAATGGCGGGCGGCGGAGTTGCCCGCGCCGAAGCCAGCGCGCATGTGGCCAATGTTCTGGACCAAACTGGACTGATGCCACTGGCCAACACGCTTGCCGCAACCACGGGTCTTTTGGACCGAAAACGGCTGGAAGTCGCGCGCGCTATGGCGAGCTGTCCCAAGGTGATCTTGCTGGATGAAATCGGCGGCGGCCTCACCGAGGCGGAACTCGTCCAACTCATTGAACTTATTGCTGGGCTCAAGAAACAAGGCATGACGATTGTGTGGATTGAGCACATCCTTCATGCGCTGCTGCAAGTGATTGAACGGCTGGTCTGTATGGCTGAAGGTCGCGTGCTGGCCGAGGGCGATCCGAAGGCAGTTATGGAAAACGCCGAGGTGCGCAGCGCCTATTTGGGGAGTGCTCCGGCATGAGCTTTGTTGTCACTGAACTGAACTGTCATCATGGCCTTTTGCATGCCGTTCGCGGGATCAGCTTTGAGCTGAAAAAAGGCGAGGTGATGAGCATCATCGGTGCCAATGGCGCTGGTAAGACCACGCTGATGCGCGCTTTGGCGGGCGCGCATGTGCCCAGCGGCGGAAGCATCACACTCGGCGGCACAGACGTCACGACGATGCGCACGCATGAGCGTTTTCGCCGCGGGATTTCTATGTCGCCCGAAGGGAGGCGGTTGTTTGCGGATTTGACGGTTATGGAGAATCTCAAGATCGCAGACGAGAACAGCCGCGCTGGCAATTGGAGTATCGCACGCGTGCTTGAAGCCTTTCCACAGATCCAACCTCTTGTGAACAAGGCTGCTGGCGGACTGTCCGGCGGGCAACGTCAAGCGGTCGCGATCGGACGGGCATTGCTAGCAAACCCTGAGGTGCTGCTGCTGGATGAAGTCTCTCTTGGCTTATCTCCCGCAGCCATCGAAGGCGTCTACGACAGCCTCGCCCAAGTCAAAGACGCGCGGGACATGTGCATGGTTGTTGTTGAACAGGACCTCGACCGAGCCATGCGTTTTGCCGATCAGATCATCTGTGTCGCTGAGGGTCGCACTGTATTGCACGGCGCGCCGGGCGATTTTTCCAAAGAGCAAATTACGGCCGCTTACTTCGGCATTCAACATGAGGAGGCCGTTTGATGTCCGAAGCATTTATTCAAGCCTTGCTACAAGGCACCTTGTTGGGTGGCTACTATGCCATTATTGCCGCTGGCCTATCGCTGATGGTCGGCGTGGTGCGCTTCATTAACCTCGCCCATGGAGACCTCGCCGTACTTGGGGCCTTTGTAGCGCTTACGTTGACACAAGCGGCGGGTTGGCCAGTACTGCTGTCAATTGCCGTGATGTTGCCCTTCATGGCTGCGCTGGGATGGGCAATGCACGCTTTGTTGTTCGAGCGAGCGATGCGCGGTGGTTTCCTGTTGCCGATCCTGGTGACAATTGGCCTTGGCGCAGCGCTTCAGAACGGAATGTTCGGGATTTGGGGCTCTAACACCCGCTCGCTCGGGGCCGATATTGGCAGCCTATCATGGTCAAGCTGGTTTCTGCCCGGTGGGATCATCGTCGGCAAGCTGCCGGTGCTGATCTTCTTCTGCGCGGTTGTAACAATTGGCGGGCTGCACCTGATGCTGAAATACACGCGCCTAGGCCGGGCGATACGCGCCACGGCCTCCGACGCCGAAGCGGCCGAAATGTGTGGTGTCGATTCACGCAAAGCGCATCGCGCTGCGTCTGCAATTGCGATGACCCTTGCCGCACTGGCTGGTGTATTCCTTGCCATGCGGGGCCAGGTCACGCCTTATTCCGGCCCTGCTCAGCTGATCTTCGCCTTTGAAGCGGTGATCATCGGTGGTCTTGGCTCGCTTTGGGGTACACTGATTGGCGGGATAATCCTCGGGCTTGCGCAAGCGCTCGGTGGGCTGATCTCTGCTCAAGCGTCACTGCTGACCGGGCACCTTGTCTTTCTCGCCGTGCTGATCTGGCGCCTCAGCCGCGCTTGGATGAGCGATCATGGCGGTCTGCGGGATGTGCTGAAAGCCAAATTCACCTCTCGCGGTAAGGAGCAACGCGCATGAGCACTCCGTCCTACACTCTTGCCGGAATTCCTTCTGGAGATCGCAATCTGATCCGCGCAGGCGCAGCGATCGTGCTGGTCCTGTTGGCGCTGCCCCTTTTCGGATCGGCACTGGTGGTTGATAAGCTGACGCTGCTGATGGTCTATATCATCTTGGCGGTGATGTGGAATTTGCTGGCGGGCTTTGCGGGCCTTGTCTCGGTCGGTCAACAAGCCTTCATCGGATTGAGCGGGTACTTTGTGCTTCGACTGGTCGAAACCGGCATGCCTCCGTTTGCCGCCATCTTGTTGGGTGCGCTGCTTGTCATCGTCGTCGCTTGGCCCCTGTCGTGGTTCGTGCTGCGTCTGAAAGCTGCCGAGTTCGCTGTTGCCATGTGGGTGATCGCGGAGGCCATTCGCTCGATCATCATGTTCGACCCGCTCGTGCAGGGGGAAACCGGCCGCTCGCTCGTCTCGATGAACGCCATCGACGCGGATCTGCGGCGAACGTCCATCTATCTTATGGCGGTCATCTCTGCGTGTGGGGCATTGATTGTCAGCTATGTGCTGTTGCGAGGCCGGATCGGGGCGGAAAGCCAAGCCATCCGCGATGACGAGGAGGCAGCAAGCTCTGTCGGGGTCAGCACAATGCGGGTGAAACGGACGATATTTCTGATCTCTGCGGTGGGCTGTGCATTGGCCGGGACGATTTGGCTGGCCTCTGCCATTACGTATCAACCGCGCACGGCATTCGGGATCAATTGGACCATCTTTATGCTGTTTATGGTTCTGGTCGGTGGACTTGGCAGCTATCTTGGCCCCGTTTTGGGCGCCCTTCTTTTCTTCGCATTGCAAGAAATTTTCGGCGATTTTGGCGCATGGTATTTGGCGGGCGTGGGCATTATTGCTGTACTGTTTGCGCTCTACGCGCCGCAAGGGGTCATGGGCCTGCTGACAGCCAAAACCGGCCAAACACCAATGTCGATGCGGCAGGTTTTGTTGGGACCGGAGTCGCATCAAAGGTGACCTGTGCCTGCGGTATGGCTGACCGGGCCGGACAAATTGGGGGCGATATCGCGCCAAACACGTCGCAAACCGGCGCTAGGCGTCGGTGAGTTGCTGACCAAATGGCACGTTTTGCAACTTGGATCGACGATGCGTCAGTTTTCGGAGAACATCTCCTGATAGGCAGACGGAGACGTTTGCAATTGCCGGCGAAACGCGCGGCGCATCTTTTCCTGATCTCCGAAACCGCACTGGTTAGCGATTGTTTTCAGACTGCAAGAGGTTTGCTCGATCAGGCGGCGCGCCGCATCGACCCGCATATGTTCCAACGACTTTGCTGGTGGCAACCCGATGCTGGCAGCGTATCGGCGCGAAAAACTCCGCGCGCTCATCGCACATCTATCCGCCATATCCGTGACCTTGATCGGGCGCGCTAAGTTGTTACGCAGCCACTCATGCAGCGCGGCAAACTCACCTTCCGCGTCCTGCGTCTGAAGCGCCAGCTCCGCGCTGAATTGCGACTGCCCGGACGAGCGGATCATCGGGGTCACAAGCGATTTTGCAAGTTCCAACGCCGGGCCTTTTCCCAAATCCTGACGCACCATTGCAAGGGCAAGATCAATCCCAGCCGTAATCCCGGCAGACGTCCAGATCGGCCCATCTTCTATAAAAATCGGATCCACTTCGACGTGAACATCCGGAAAGCGTTGGGCCAGCAAGTCACAGTCTTGCCAATGGGTTACGGCCCGCCGACCAGCCAAGAGACCGGCCGCCGCTAGAAGAAATGCGCCGCAACAGACCGAACATGTCCGCCGCGCTTGTTTGGACAGGATTTTGACCCATTCAACCAGTTCAAGCTCCGTCAAAGCAACGTCTGCTCCGTCCCCTCCGACAACAACCAATGTATCGATCGCATCCCCCTGCAGCGCATCGCAAAGTTCGGCAATCGGCCTGCTGTCGATATGCGCAATTGTATTGGTCAGAACTGGCCCACCGCTCACCGATACGATGTGCGTTTTATAGGCCAGCGCTCCTGTGTCTGTCTCACGCGCACGGGTAAAGACGTGCAAGGGCCCAACAAGATCCAGCATAACGATGCCCGGATAGACAAGAAAAACAACGTTCGGCTTATCCAGCGCTGGATCGGGTGAATTGGCATGAAAAGGGGGCATACTGTCATTTGTGCTAGATTTCTTCTGAACTATCCAGAGTGCGGAACAACAAAACAGGAGTCCCACGATGAGAACCCTTGCCGCGCTGGTTTTCCCCGGCTTTCAAACGCTCGACTTTTTCGGCCCTATGGAGATGCTGGGTGATCCGACATACGGTATCCAGATCATTACCGTCGCTAAGGACGCGGAACCGGTGTCGAGTGTCCATGGCCAACGGATTGTACCAGACTCAACTTTGGCCGCGCGCACGAGTTATGATCTGCTTTTGATCCCCGGCGGAGATGCCGCGCTGACACAATGCACAGACCCTGAAACGCTGGACTGGATCAGACGTGTCGCCGCGACAGCAGATCGGGTTATGGCCGTGTGCACTGGAACAATTGTGCTTGGGATGTCGGGGCTATTGGATGGGCGGCGCGCGACGACCAACAAAATGGACTTTACCTCGACCGTACATCATGCGCCGAAGGTTGAATGGGTGAAAGAGGCGAGATGGGTCGAGGACGGCAAGTTTTTCACGTCATCAGGCGTGTCGGCTGGGATGGATATGGCACTTGCTGTTCTGGCTGACCTGTACGGGCCAGACAAAGCGGAAAGCACCGCCAT
>CAZPXE010000053.1:0-13111 GCA_964590545.1 uncultured Rhodobacterales bacterium
TTCTTCCTGACCCACGCCATGGTTTTCGCACTGGAGGCGGGCGATCCGCGTGCTGTCGCGCTCAAAGCCCGCTTGGTGTCGCTGGGGCGCGAAACAGAGTAACGCACGGCCTTGGTGTATCCGCTAAGGGGGCTTTGCCCCCGGCCTGCGGCCTCCCCCAAAAGTATTTTTGCCCCGAAGAAGCAGGGGTGCTGCGCTCCTGCTTTCATCTTGCCGCAAATATCCCGGCGGTCTGGGGGTTGGCCCCCAGTCCGACCGCGCGCTCCAATCACCGAAGGTTAATGGCGGATGCGCTATACCCTGCCCCGAGATCTCAAATCGGGCGCGTGCCTTTGGTTGGCAATGTACCAAGGCCGCGCGCGATTATCAGGTAAGATGGTTCACTTTTGTGCACCCTTGGATGTCCGGTCTAACGCCCGGTATCCAACCATCTGTCATTCATGGCAGGCCTGCCGACCCTGATACATCTATCATCGCAAGACGGAACAGCCTGCCCCGAAGCAACCGGGACGCGGGCTATTCGCCGTGGCCCTTGGCCGGAAGCTGACTATAGATGTGCCAGCCTGCATGGCACAGCCTGCCAGCACATAGACCAGCACACAGAACCGCCCCAGACCGGAGGGGAAACACAAAATCCTGCCATCCGCACCGCAGTGCCCTGCCGATCAACGCTCGTGTCTGTGCCCGCAACTGCGACACGTGATGCTGCCGCTCGGGCAGATCGTCCGTCAGTATCGCGTCCATGCCCCGCTTGAGCGCGCCAAATCCACCCCCATCAAGTTCACGATACGCCGCACAGAAAAGCGAAGCCCCCTGCTTCGCTTGGCGGGATAAACTCTGGGGGGGCGCCAAAGGCGACGGGGGTGGGAACCCCCTACCCCGGCCTGCGCTGCGCGGGCCAGTCCGTCGCCTTGTGCCACGCCTCGGCCACCTGCAGCAGCGCGCCATCCGCGCCGCGCGCGCCGATCAGTTGCAGGCCCATCGGCAACCCATCTGCGCTGAAGCCGACGGGGATATTCACCACCGGCAAGCCAATCAAGCTCGCGGCGATCATCACTTCCATCCAGCGGTGATAGCTGTCCATCTGCCGCCCCGCGATCTGCTGCGGGTACTCCACATCCACCGGGAAGGGCCAGACCTGCGCAGAGGGGGCTGCGAGCACATCATACCGCTCGAACAGCTTGGCCGCCTGCCGGAACCAATCCGAGCGCAGCGCCGAGGCGCGGTGCACGTCGCGGCCCGTGAGTTTCAGACCGTTCTCAATCTCCCATTGTGCGGTTTGCTTGAGTCGGCCCCGCGTTTCGGGGTTTTCGTAGAGTGCCGAAGACCCGCACGCGATGGCGTAGTGGCGCAGCGTGACCCAGCTCTCCCAAATCGCCTCCGAGGGGTGCGGCGGGGCAAGGTCTTCGATCACCAACCCAAGGTCCGCCATCTGCCCCAGCGCGGCGCGGCACAGATCCTGAATCCCGTCCTCGAACGCGATCGCGCCGCCCCAATCGCCCAGCCAGCCAATCTTGCGGCCTGTGATATCCGCGTCGATCTGCGGCCCCGCCATGGGCAGGCTGACGGCGAAAGGCTGGCGCGGGTCCGGCCCGGCCATGGTGTCGAGCAGCGCCGCCAGATCACGCGGATTGCGCGCCATTGGGCCATTGGTGGAGATGCGGCTGAGGTATGTATCCGCGCCCGGCTTCGGCTCGGACGGCACCAGCCCTTCGGTCGGGCGCATCCCGTACACGTTGTTCCACGCCGCCGGGTTGCGCAGAGAGCCCATCATGTCCGATCCGTCAGCAATCGCGGTCATACCGCAGGCCAGCGCCACCGCCGCACCGCCGGACGAGCCACCGCAGGTACGCGCGTGATTATAGGGGTTCAATGTTGCGCCAAACACGGGGTTAAACGTATGACTTCCCAGTCCAAATTCCGGCGTATTCGTCTTGCCGATGACTATGGCTCCAGCCGCGCGAAGGCGGCCAATATGCACATCATCAATCTCTGCCATCTGCCCGGCGAAGAGGGGTGAGCCCATCGAGGTCGGCAGCCCGCGCGCATGGGCCAGATCCTTCACCGCCAGCGGAATGCCATGCAGCCAGCCCTTCCGTTCTGCCCCGTCGGCGGCCTTGGCCTCAGTCATCAGCGCATCCGCATCGCGCAGGGAGACAATCGCATTCACGTCATTGGCAGCATCGATCCGGTCCAGCGTGGCGCGCATCAACTCCGCCGCCGAGAGCTGCTTGTCCGCAATCATCTGCGACAGCTCCAGCGCGGGTTTGTAAGTCAGTTCAGTCATGTGGTTCTCGTCCTCCCCGCCCTTGAGTGGCGTGTTTTGGTTGCGCATGCAAGGGATTGGGGGCTCTGCCCCCGGCCTTCGGCCTCCCCCGAAGTATTTGGAACCCAGAGAAGAGAGGACGCGCGGCGCCCCTGCTTCTTCGGGTCAAAAATACTTCGAGGGAGTCGCCAAAGGCGACGGGGGCAGCGCCCCCAAGCGCGGTCTGCAGCGGATTCGGAACGCGCGCGTCACCGCCCCGCTTGCCAAACAGCGGACACCTCAGCCCGAATAATCCGGGCGATTAGCGCGCAATCGTCGAGGCTGAAGGTCAGCGGCACGCGCATATCGAGGATCGCGTGCAGGATGCGGTCAGAGGCGGGCATCGGCTGCGGCGCCACGTAGTGCCAGCTGTCATATTTCGAGGTGAAGGCCACGGGGTCCGGCGCGCCGAACCATTTCAATTCCACCCCGCGCGCGGCGCAGCGGGCGACGACCTCGCGGATATTGTCAGCCGCCCAGTCGAGCAGCAGGATTTGGAAGGACGAGCCGACGATCTGTTCCGCCTCTGGCCGCTCTGCGATGGCCAGCCCCGACGTGCCGCGCACCCCGTCTTCGAGGGTCTGATACCGTTCGTTCCAGCGCGCCACCTGCGCCTCAAGCTGCGCCAGTTGCGGGCGCAGGATCGCAGCGCGCAGGTTATCCATGCGGCCTGAGATGTTGGGGGTTATGAGTTTGACCGCATCAAAGGCTTCCGGTCCCGGCGCAGCAAGGTGCCGCTCGTAGAGCATATAGGAGCCGGAGAGCATCACAGCCCGCGCGGCAATCTGTTCGTTGTCTGTAACGAGAAAGCCCCCCTCTCCGGAATTCACATGCTTATAGGTCTGGCACGAATAGCAGCCGACCGCTCCGTGCCGCCCCGACGGCGTGCCGCGCCAGCCGCCACCCATCGTATGCGCGCAATCTTCGATCACGGTGACCTCGGCGGCGTCGCAAATCTCCATCAGCCGGTCCATGTCACAAATATGGCCGCGCATATGGCTCAGCAGCAGCACGCGCGCCTGATCAATTTTTGCTTCCAAATCAATCAGATCAATGGTCAGATCCTCAGTCACGCCGACAAAGACCGGCTGCGCGCCAACAGAGGCAATCGCACCCGGCACCGGAGCCAGCGTGAAGGCATTGGACAGCACATTGTCGCCCGGTTGCACGCCGACAGCGCGCAAAGCCGTGCCCATCGCATAGCCACCCGACGCGCAAGCCAGCGCGTATTTGCTGCCGACTACGGCGGCGAATTCCTGTTCGAGAAGTGCGGTCTCCGACAGTTCCTCCGGCACGGTGTTATACCGATGCAACCGCCCATGCTGCAGCACCGCCATTGCTGCGTCGATGCCAGCTTGCGGGATCGGCTCCTGTTGGGTGAAACTGCCCGTGAAGCGTTCCGTCATCTTGCCTGCCTCCCAAACTGGCCGATTACGCGGTTGGTATGCCTCAAGCGGCGGGACGCGTCAAAGCAAGCGGTCGATCAAATCCGGCAAATCGGCGTAGTCGTGCAAAAGCGCCTCGGGTTTGAGCGCGGCCATATCCTCGCCGGATGGGCCAAACGTGACCAGCACCGAGGGCACCCCGGCGGCGCGCGCGGTGTTGCGGTCAGTGTCGCTGTCGCCAATCAGGCAGCATTGCGCCGGATCGCCTTCCAATCGGCGCGCAGTTTCAACAAGCGGTTCGGGGTTCGGCTTGCGCACAGGCAGCGTGTCGGCCCCGATCAGCGCGCCAAAGGCGTCCCGCACGCCCAAACGTGTCATGAGCGTTTCCGCCAATCCCTCGGGCTTATTGGTGCAAATACCGACGCCATACCCACGTGATTTCAGCGTCTCCACTGCCTCCATCGCGCCGGGATACAGCGTAGTGTGTGTGTCAATGTCCCGCGCGTAAGCCTCTAAAAGCACGGAATAAAACTGGTCAACCTTCGCCTCCAGATCCTCCGCCCCCAGCCGCGTCAGGCCGACCGTCAACATCCGCCGCCCGCCGCGCAGCGCAACCCCGGCATCCGCGACCGGATCCAGCATATCACCCGCCCCCATTTGCCTGAAACAATAATTCGCCGCCGCGATCAAATCGCCGCTTGTATCGGCTAATGTACCGTCCAGATCGAAGATAACTGACTTCATTTTCCCACCTCTTCTCTGCAATTCTCTACCAGATGTTGCGGGATGCAACCTTGTTTGATGCCAGATCGGCTTGCTTGGCCGCTGTCATCGGATAAAACAGGAAAAAATAAAAGCAAGATAAAGCGAGAGCAGATGGACACGGCCTTGATCATTCTGGCGGCGGGCAAAGGCTCGCGCATGCAATCGGACCTGCCGAAGGTGCTGCACCCGATTGGCGGCGTGCCGATGCTGACGCATGTGCTGTCCACCGCCGCTGCGCTAGAGCCTTCGTCCTGTGTGGTTGTCACGGGTCATGGCGCGGAGCTTGTTGAAAAGGCGGCGAAAACCACCGCGCCGGACGTGCAAATCGCCTTGCAAACCGAACAGCTTGGGACCGGCCACGCCGCCGCGCAGGCCGCCCCGGCGCTGGAGGGGTTTGACGGGCTGGCGCTGGTTCTGTTCGGTGACACGCCGTTCATTTCCGAGACGACTTTGCGCGCAATGCAGGACGCAGCCGCCTCCCATGACGTTGTTGTGCTGGGCTTCGAGCCAGCTGACCCGGGCCGCTACGGGCGACTTGTGATGAGCGATGCCGGCTTAGAAAAGATCGTCGAATTCAAGGATGCGACGGATGAAGAGCGCGCCATAACTCTCTGTAATGGTGGCCTAATGGCCTGCCGGGCAACGTTGTTGTTTGACATGCTGGCGCAGGTGAAGAACGACAACGCATCGGGCGAATATTACCTGACCGACCTTGTCGCCCTTGCCCGAGCCAGCGGCCTGAGCGCCACCGCCGTGACCTGCGCCGAAGAGGAAACCATCGGCATCAACACCCGCGCGCAGCTTGCGCAAGCGGATGGCTATTTCCAGTCGCGCAAGCGGGCAGAGATGATGGAATTGGGCGTCACGCTGATGGCGCCCGATACTGTATACTTCGCGCATGACACCGTGATTGGCCGCGACACCGTGGTGGAGCCCAATGTGGTCTTCGGCCCCGGCGTTACAGTGGAATCGGGCGCGACGATCCGGGCGTTTTCGCATCTGGAAGGCTGCCATGTGAGCCAACGCGCCATCGTCGGCCCCTATGCGCGGCTGCGTCCGGGGGCGGAATTGGCGGAAGATGTGCGCATCGGCAACTTCGTCGAGATTAAGGAAGCTGTCATAAACGAGGGTGCTAAGGTTAATCACCTGTCATATATCGGGGACGCCTCGGTGGGTGCGGCAGCAAATATTGGTGCGGGAACAATCACTTGCAATTATGACGGTGTCATGAAGCACCGCACCGACATTGGCGCGGGCGCTTTTATCGGCTCCAACACGATGCTGGTGGCCCCTGTTTCGGTTGGAAACGGTGCTCTGACTGGCTCCGGTTCTGTGATCACAGACGACGTTCCCGCCGATGCAATCGCCATCGCGCGCAGCAAACAAGTCAACCGTGCGGGCATGGCAGCGAAGCTGTTCGACATGCTGCGCGCCAAAAAAGCAAAACAGAACAAGGGGTAAGACGATGTGCGGAATTGTCGGTGTGCTAGGAGACCACGAAGTTGCCCCCATTCTGGTGGAAGCCCTGAAACGGCTTGAATATCGCGGCTATGACAGCGCCGGGATCGCGACGGTTAACAATGGCGCGCTGGATCGGCGGCGGGCGGTCGGCAAGCTGGTCAACCTCAGCGATGAGTTGGTCCACAACCCCCTGCCGGGCCGCGCGGGGATCGGCCACACACGCTGGGCCACTCATGGCGCGCCTTCGGTTGCGAACGCGCATCCGCATAAAGCCGGGCCGGTCGCTGTCGTGCATAACGGGATCATCGAGAACTTTCGCGAGCTACGCGAGGACTTGAACTCTGCCGGGTATGCCTTTGAAACAGAAACAGATACTGAAACCGTCGCCCTGCTGACACAGATGCATATGGATGCGGGCGACGCCCCTGTTGCGGCTGCGTTCAAGACGTTGGACAAGCTCGACGGGGCCTTCGCCCTTGCCTTCCTGTTCCACGGCGAAGAAGACCTGATCGTCGCCGCGCGCAAAGGGTCTCCGCTGGCAATTGGCTATGGCGAGGGGGAGATGTTCGTTGGCTCTGATGCCATCGCACTGGCCCCGATGACAGATCAGGTGACGTATCTCGAAGAAGGTGATCGCGCTGTGATCACAAGATCATCAGTCGAGATCACCGATACCAATGGCAAGCTGGCCAATCGTGAGGTGCGCACCATTCAAGTGGATGCGACCCGTGTGGACAAAGCGGGTCATAAGCACTTCATGTCAAAGGAAATTGCCGAGCAACCAGCGGTGATTTCAGGCGCAATTCACCACTATGTCCGCGCTGATGGGGAGATCGAATTGCCCGGTGTTGGCATCGACTTCACCAAGGTCGAACGGATCACAATGGTCGCCTGCGGCACCGCCTATCTGGCTTGTATGACAGCGAAGTACTGGTTCGAGCAGGTCGCGCAGATACCGGTTGAGGTCGATATTGCCTCTGAATACCGGTACCGCGAACCGCCGATCCCGTCCGGCACGCTGGCGATTTTCGCCTCGCAATCGGGCGAGACGGCGGACACCCTCGCCGCGCTGCGCTATTGCGTTGGAAAGGCTGAGAAAATTGTGTCGGTCGTGAATGTCCCGGAAAGCTCCATCGCGCGCGAGAGTGATCTGGTGCTGCCGATTTACGCGGGGCCTGAGATTGGCGTGGCGTCCACGAAGGCCTTCACCTGCAAGCTGGCGGTGATGCTGGCTCTGGCCCTGAAAGCAGCGAAGGACCGTGGCACGCTTGCGCCCGATACGCTTGCGGAAAACGTCGCTGCGCTGCGCAATATCCCCTCGGCGATCAACCTTGCGCTGGGGGCAGAAGACGCGATCCGTCATGCAGCGCGTCGGCTGAGCGAGGCGCGGGATGTGCTGTTTTTGGGACGGGGACAGATGTATCCGCTCGCCCATGAAGGCGCGCTTAAATTAAAAGAAATCAGCTATATACATGCCGAAGCTTACGCATCAGGTGAGTTGAAGCACGGCCCCATTGCGCTGATTGACAAGACAGTGCCTGTGGTTGTCATGGCCCCGCGCGACCGGCTGTTCGACAAGACCGTGTCGAACATGCAGGAGGTGATGGCGCGCAAGGGTAAGGTGGTTTTGATCTCCGACGCGGATGGGCTGGCGGAAGCTGGCAGCGATGTGTGGTCGTGGATTGAGATGCCGAGCGTGCCGGAGCTTGTGACGCCGATCCTTTATGCGATCCCGGCGCAGCTATTGGCCTATCACACGGCGGTGGCGAAGGGCACAGATGTGGACCAGCCGCGTAATCTGGCCAAGTCGGTGACGGTCGAGTGACCCCGCAGGACGCGCTCGATGCCCTGCTCACGCGGGAGGATGCCGAGAAGGCTGCCGGGGCCAAAGCCTATCATAAATCCACCCGGCGGCACTTGGGCGTGCCAAACCCGGTTCTGAACGATCTGACCCGTGACTGGCGCAAAGTGCTGGATGCTGAAGGGCGCGTGGCTGTTGCGGATTTCCTCTGGAAAACAGATATTTATGAGGCGCGTTTGGCCGCGGCAAAGCTGCTGACCACCGCGCGCATCCGGCCCGACGACACCGCAGCGTTTGCGCTGATCACAGGCTGGGCGCCGGAATTTGACAGTTGGGCCATCGCTGATCACGCCTGTATGGCCGGGCAGAAGCGGCTGGTTGAGGAGCCATCGCGGATAGATTTGATCGAGGATTGGTCACATTCGGACCACATGTGGACGAAGCGCGCGGCGCTTGTGATCACATTGCCCTGGACGAAGCAGAACCACCCCAAGCCTTTGGACCTTGAAATCCGAGATCGTGTGCTAGGATGGGCGGCGCGCTATGTGCCGGACCGGGATTGGTTCATTCAGAAGGCGATTGCGTGGTGGGTCCGGGATCTTTCCAAACACGACCGACCACGTGCCGAAGCGTTTTTGGCCGAACACGCGGCGCAAATGAAACCGTTCGCGGCGAAAGAGGCGGCGAAATACCTGCCTTAAGCGTCTGCGAAGACCTCAACTTCCGGCAAGCCCGTCAAGGGCGCTTCCAAAAGTCTCAATGCTGGCAAGGACATACGGCTGCCTGCGGTGGCTGGGCCGTCGATAGGAATCAATGTGACCTGCACTGATTTGCCCGTCGCGGGATAGAATACCCGCCCTTCGATCTCCGCCTTTACCAACGGTGTCTTCAGCCAAAACCCCGGCTCAGTAGGGGAGCCAAGGGACGCGATTGTCAGCCCCAACCGTTTCTCACCGACATCCTGCGGCGTTTCCGTTGCAGCCGCACGTTGCTCGGCGCTGGTCGTGTCGAACTGCTCAACAGTGCGCGCAGCGGGCGGCGGAGGTGGAGCGGCCGCACGGATCAACGCCCCGAAACCTTCGGGGCGCGACTTGGGCCGCACGATGTCGGAACTGATGCCCGCGCCACGCGTTTCCCCGACAGACGGGGATTGTCCCGGTGCGGCCACGCACCCTGCAAGGGCAACGATGCCCGGAATGAAACCTATTACACGTGTCATACGTCATCTTAATCATATCCCTTGGACCCGCTCAACGCGCAAAAAGCACTGTGGCCCTGTGGCGGAATCGCCCTTGCCGCGCCGTGCAGGGCTGACTAGTTTTCATACTATGACAACACCACCTCTCATTGACCCGTTTCAGCGCGCCATTACCTACCTTCGGGTATCGGTCACGGATCGGTGCGACTTCCGCTGTGTTTATTGCATGTCGGAAAACATGACCTTCCTACCCAAGAAGGACCTGCTGACGCTAGAGGAATTGGACCGCATGTGTTCAACCTTTGTGCGGCTCGGCGTCGAAAAGCTGCGCATTACCGGTGGTGAGCCACTGGTGCGGCGCGGGATCATGACGTTTTTCGACTCCATGGCGCGGCATTTGGACAGCGGTGCGCTGAAGGAATTGACGCTGACGACCAATGGCTCTCAGCTCGAAAAATACGCCAAGGACTTGTACGCGGCGGGCGTGCGGCGGGTAAATGTCTCGCTCGACACGCTGGATGAGCAGAAATTCGCGGATATTACGCGGTGGGGACGCTTGCCACAGGTTCTGCGCGGCATTGATGCGGCGCAGGCGGCTGGGATGCGAGTGAAGATCAACGCGGTGGCGCTGAAAGGGTTCAACGAGCCGGAATTGGCGCAGATCACCGAATGGTGTGCCAGCCGCGATATGGACCTGACGTGGATCGAAGTGATGCCGATGGGCGATATCGGGAATGAGAACCGGCTTGGGCAATATTGGTCGCTGAAAGAGGTCCGCGCCGCTTATGAGCAGCACTATACCGTGACGGACATTCCCGAACGGACGGGCGGGCCTGCGCGCTATGTCCAGTTGGAAGAAACCGGGCAAAAAATCGGCTTCATCACCCCGCTCAGCCATAATTTCTGCGAAAGCTGCAACCGCGTGCGGATCACCTGCACGGGCGAGATTTACATGTGCCTCGGTCAAGAAGATATGGCCGATCTGCGCCCTGCCCTGCGCAATCACCCGAGCGATGACGCGCCGCTAGAGGACGCCATTCGCGCGGCCATCGACCTTAAGCCCAAGGGCCATGATTTCGACTATTCGCGGCAAGCGCTGGACGGCCAGATGAGCCGTCACATGAGCCATACGGGCGGTTAACCTTTATGAAGACGACGCCCCTCTACCGGGCCTATGCCGCTGCGACGCGGCTGGCGCTGCCGTTTGCGCAGGCGGTGGAGCGGCGCAAGTTGCGGGCCGCCGGGATGGGCGCGCGGGTGGGCGAAAAAGCGGGCCGCGCCACCCTGCCCCGGCCTGAGGGGCGGCTGATCTGGTTTCATGCAGCATCCGTGGGCGAGTCCGTGTCGGTGCTGTCGTTGATTGAGCGGATGGGGCGCGCGGTGCCGGATGCGTCGTTTCTGATCACCTCTGGCACCGCCACCTCTGCCGAGGTGGTTGCCAAGCGGATGCCGCCGCGCTGCATTCATCAATTCGCGCCTTTGGATGCGCCCGGCCCGCTCGCTCGGTTTCTGGCGCATTGGGCCCCGGATGCGGCGATTTTGGTCGAGTCGGAGCTGTGGCCCCAGATGCTGTGGCGAACCCATCTTGCGGGCGTGCCGATGGCGCTTCTCAATGCGCGCCTGTCGGAGCGGTCGGTGGCGCAGTGGGTGAAACGCCCCGAGACCGCGCGGATGTTGCTGTCGGTCTTTCGATTGATTCTGACGCAGAATGCGCAGATGGCGCAGAGCATGGTGCAGATGGGCGCGGAGCCGCTGCGTGTGGCGCAAGGCGTGAACCTGAAATCGCTTTCAGAGCCATTGCCGTTGGATGCCGCGCTGCTGGAGCAGACGCGGGCGGCGTTGGACGGGCGGCCCGTTTGGGTGGCGTCCTCGACCCATGACGGAGAGGAAGCGGTTGTTTTGGAAGCACATTCTGCGCTGTTGGCCAGTCATCCTGACCTGTGCCTAATCCTCGCCCCGCGCCATCCCGAGCGGGCGGAGGCCGTGGCCGAAATGATCGCTGCCAAGGGCTGGCCCGTGCTGCGCCGAAGCCAAGGGGAGATGCCTAGCGGTGATGCCCCTGTCTATCTGGCCGACAGTTTGGGCGAATTGGGCGTATGGTATGCGCTGACCGATCTGGTGTTTCTGGGCGGCTCGTTGAAGCCAATCGGCGGGCACAACCCGTTCGAAGTCGCGCAAGCGGGCGCGGCGGTGCTGTCCGGCCCGCATGTAGAGAACTTTGCCGAGACCTATGAGACCATGGCGCAGGCAGGCGCGGTCCGGTGGGTGCCCGATGCAGGCGCGCTGGTCGATGAGGTCGCCGCCCTGATGGGCGATGGCAGACAACTTACCGCAATGAAACGCGCCGCTGAGCCATTCGCGCAACCATCGGGCGAGGTTCTGGGAAAAGTCGCGCGCCAGCTTCTGACCGCGCTGGAGCTGACAGATGCCTGACCTGCGCGACATCGACGTGATCGCGCCGAACTTCAAGAAACGGCACTCCGGCGTGACGTCTACCGTGATCCGTTTGGTGCCGCTTCAGGCGAAGCAGATTGCCATCACCTCTGCCGCGCCGGATCTGCCGCCAGAGGTGCCGATTGTGCCGCCCCGCGCGCTGCTGAGCATGCCCCGCAATGGGCCGAACGGCGCGCGCGTCTGGCATGCACGGCGGAATATCGAGATGATCGCAGGGCTGGCGCTGAAATACCTACTGGGCAAGCGGCTAAGGCTTCTCTTTACCTCGGCAGCGCAGCGGCGGCATACCGGGTTCACGCGCTGGCTGATCCGGCGGCAGGATGCGGTAATCGCGACCTCGGCCAAATCCGCCGGGTTTCTGGAGCGGCCTTCTGAAGTGATCCATCACGGTGTGGATTGCGAGATGTTCTCCCCCGCGAGCGACAAGCCCGCCCTGCGCGCTGCGTTGAACCTGCCCCCGGACGGCGTGCTGATCGGCTGTTTTGGACGGATCAGGCACCAGAAGGGCAATGATTTGTTCATCGAAGCCATGTGCCGCGCTCTGCCCGCCCACCCTGAGGCACGCGCGCTGGTGATGGGCCGTGCGACGGCGGACAATCAGGAGTTTCTGGCCGGGCTCAAGGCACGCGTGGCCGAGGCCGGGCTGACCGAGCGGGTGATTTTCCGCGACGAGGTGCCGATTGCGCAGCTCGCCGATCATTTTCGCGCGCTGGATATCTATGTCGCGCCGCAACGCTGGGAAGGGTTCGGCCTGACACCGTTGGAGGCGATGGCCTGCGGCAGTCCCGTCGTGGCAACGCGCGTTGGGGCGTTCGAGGAATTGGTGGCCGATGGCGAAACCGGGCATCTGGTTGACGTTGAGGATTTGGACGCGATCACCGCCGGGGTGGAGCATCTGCTGTCCGATCCAGAGACCCGCGCGGCGTGGTCTCGCGCGGCGCAAGCGCGGGCCAATGACAGGTTCCGCCTTGAACAAGAGGCGGAGGCCATCATCGCGGTCTATCGCCGACTACTCAGCGCCGATATTTGAAATCTCGCCGGGGCAGCGATCCTTGCAAGGATCGCTGAGTAGCTATTTTGATGCAGATGCGAGACTTCAAGTTTCGCCGGGCGCGGCGGCGCTTGGAAAGACCGCTTAGCTGGCTGGCATGCGTTGTTCGACGATTTCGGCCCACCAAGAGCAACCCACCGGGATGGCTTCGTCGTTGAAATTGTACTCCGGGTGGTGGACCGCCGCCGTTTCGCCATTCCCGATCAGAATGTAGGCGCCGGGGCGTTCTTCGAGCATGAAGGCAAAATCCTCGCCCCCCATGACCAGCGGCGCGTCTTCGCAGGCCCCCGCCACGCTGCGCGCGACATCTGCGGCGAACTCGGTCTGGTCATCATGGTTCGACATAACCGGATAGTTGCGGATATAGGTGATCTTCGCTGTCCCACCGTAAGTTGCTGCAATACCTTCGCAAATCTCGCTCACACGTTTCTCGGCCAGATCGCGCATCTCGTTTGACATAGTGCGCACAGTGCCTTTCAGGAACACTTTCTGCGGGATCACATTGAATGCTTTCGAGGAGGTTTCGAAGCTTGTGATCGATACCACGATCCGGTCAATCGGGTCGGCGTTGCGGCTGACAATCGACTGAATTGCAGTGACCGCCTGCGCCGCCATCAGGGTCGTGTCGATGGTTTCCTGCGGTTTGGCTGCATGGCCGCCGACCCCTTCGAACTCCACCTCAATCAGGTCC
>CAZPXE010000054.1:0-13053 GCA_964590545.1 uncultured Rhodobacterales bacterium
GGGCATGTTTGCATTGTCAGCGAGTACCACGGACGCTGTTCCCGACAGCGCCCCCACCGCAGGCGACATCGCGTTGATACTGCACACGTCCGGCACGACATCACGCCCCAAGATCGTTCCGCTTTTGCACGCGAACGTCGCGGCGTCGGCTGAAAACATTCGTGCATCCCTAGCGCTAACGCCAGAGGATTGCTGCCTGAACGTGATGCCGCTCTTTCACATTCACGGTCTTGTGGCGGCCGTGTCGGCCTCACTCGCGGCCGGGGCTTCGATCAGCTGTGCGCCCGGGTTCGATGCGCTCAAGTTCTATGGCTGGCTCGAGGAGGTCGATCCGAGCTGGTACACAGCTGTGCCGACGATGCATCAGACGATACTTGCCCGCGCTCCGCGCAATGCTGAGATCATCAAGAACGCAAGGCTGCGGTTCCTTCGGTCCTCGTCCTCCTCGCTTCCGGGGCCGGTCATGACCCAATTGGCAGAAACCTTCGGCGCGCCTGTCGTTGAAGCCTATGGCATGACCGAAGCTGCGCACCAGATGTGCTGCAATCCGATCGAGCCGGGGCGTCAGAAACCCGGCGCGGTGGGTCTGCCCGCAGGTCCGGAGGTGCGGATTGCCCATGAGGTAGAAAATCGTCTGGTTGATGGCATCGGTGAGATTTCGATCTCCGGCCCGAATGTGACCCCCGGCTATGAAGGCAATCCGGAAGCCAACGAAAAGAACTTTTTCGAAGCCGAGGGCAAGCGATGGTTCCGTACCGGTGATCAGGGCGCTTTCGACGCAGACGGGTACCTGTCGCTTACCGGCCGTCTGAAGGAAATCATCAATCGGGGCGGCGAAAAGGTCAGCCCGCTTGAGGTGGATGGCATCCTGTCGGACCACCCTGCGGTTGGCCAATGCGTGACCTTTGCAATCCCCCATGACAAGCTGGGAGAAGAGATCGGCGCAGCCGTTGTGCTGAAAGAAGGTCAGAACGCAACAGATCGGGATATCCGGGATTTCGCCGCCGAGCGTCTGGCCGCCTTCAAAGTCCCGCGCAAGGTCTTAATCCTTGACGAAATTCCCAAGGGCGCAACGGGCAAGCTGCAACGTATTGGTCTGGCTGAAAAGCTGGGTTTGGGCTAAGGGGGCGGGATGAAAATCTGTGTTTTTGGAGCCGGAGCGATCGGCGGATACATGGGCGCGAAGCTGGCCGAGGCGGGCGCGGATGTCAGCCTTGTCGCGCGTGGCCCTCATCTGGCAGCGATGCAACAAAACGGTCTGCGTCTGATCGAAGAGGCGGGCGAGACGACGGTGAGTGTCACCGCGTCGGACAATGCGGCTGACCTTGGGCCTCAAGACTATGTCGTGGTCACGCTTAAGGCGCATTCGGTGCCATCGGTCGTGCCCCATATGCAGCCATTGATTGGCGAAAACACCACGATTGTTTCCGGCGTGAATGGCGTGCCGTGGTGGTATTTTCACAAGATCGGCGGCGAGCTTGAAGGCACGCGGCTGGCCTCTGTGGACCCGGGCGATGCACAATGGAACGGTTTTGGCCCTGACCGGGTGCTCGGCTGCGTGGTCTACCCTGCCGCCGAGGTGGTCGAGCCCGGCGTTGTCAAACATATCGAGGGGAACCGCTTTTCGCTCGGAGAGCCGGACGGATCGAAGTCCGACCGAGCGCTGGCCCTGTCAAAGGCGCTGTCCGCGGCCGGTCTGAGAGCCCCGGTGCGGCCCAAAATCCGCGATGAGATCTGGGTTAAGCTTTGGGGTAATCTGTCGTTCAACCCCATCTCTGCGCTCACCCACGCGACGCTTGACGTGCTTTGCACCGACCCGGGCACGCGCGAGGTTGCGCGCAACATGATGCTCGAGGCGCAGGAGATCGCTGAGAAGCTTGGCGTGAAGTTCCCCATCGATGTGGATCGCCGCATCAAGGGCGGTGCAGAGGTGGGCGCCCACAGGACTTCGATGTTGCAGGACCTTGATCAACAGCGCCCGATGGAAATCGACGCGCTGGTCGGTTCTGTGCAGGAGCTGGGCCGTGTTACGAACACACCAACCCCAACAATCGACACGATTATGGCACTCGTTGGCCTCAGGGGCAAAGTGGCTGGGCTATACTCTTAGAGTGTCGGTCGAACTTGTCGTGGAGATCGATTTTAGCGATTTCGCCTTAGCTCGCGTCAATTTGGCTTCCTTGCGCAACATCCAACCCAGCGTCAACCGCTCGGGCGCGGGTCCATTTTGTCAAAGGTTGGAATGTCAGGGTCGATGATCGGCCTATTCTCAAGTTCGCTCCACAATGGGGTGCCGCAATCCCCGCAAAACCGTCTGCGCATGGTGCGCCCACTATCGGCGACGCTTTCAAAGGGGAAGGCTCATCCCCCGAAATTCGGAGACTGGGGCGCGCTCGAATTTGCCTGATGGTTATGCCAACACTCAATACCGCCCCTTTACCCGCGCCGCCCGTACCACGTTGCGCGCTTTTTGATGCTCGCGCAGGAAGACGAACAGGCCGGAGGCGAGGATGAGGGCCATGCCGATCCAGACCTCGGCCATCGGCAGGTCTGAGAAGATCACCCAGCCCCAAAGGACCGCGAGCGGCAGGCCGATGTATTCGTAAGGTGCGATCGTGGCGGCATCAGCGAGGCGGTAGGATTGGCTCAGGCAATAGCCGATGATCGCGGAATTGACGCCAAGGGCGATGAAAAAGGGCCAGTCTTCGGGCGTGGGCCAACTCCACGCGCGGAGCAGGAAGATCAGGCTTTCGTTCTCAAGCCCCGCCGCGTAGCGCCCATCACCGGCCACGACGAAGAAGACAATCGACACCGCGAGGAATGTGGCTTGGATATAGACGGCCATGGCAGAGGCTTTCGCTTCGACACCAAGCCGCCGGGTCATGAGTTGGTTCAGCGCATAGGTCAGCGCGGCGATCACCGGAAGCAGTAGCACGATGCGCGGCACATCGAGCGCGGCGGAGCTTTCCCACGGGCGCTGCATGATGATCACACCGAGGAACCCAACCACCACCGCGCCGATACGCAGCGGGCCGACCTTCTCGCCAAGGATGGGAATGGAGAGCAGCGTGATAAACAGCGGCGCGGCGAAGAACAGCGCGGTCGCATCGGCAAGCGGCATCGCGGCGAGGGCGGCGAAATAGGTCATGTTGGCCACCACGATCAGCACCCCGCGCAGCAGGTGCAGCCAAGGGTGACGGGTCTTCAGGATCGAAAAGCCCCCCTCCATCTGCACGATCACCAACGAGAACAGGATACCGATTCCAGAGCGCAGGAACACCGATTGGTGCAGCGGGTAATCACCCGACAATTGCTTGATCATCAGGTCATTGACCGAAATGCACAGCACCCCCACGAGCACGAAGGCAATGGCAAGGCCGGGGCGGTTCTGGGCGGTGGGGGACATACCCAATCGCTAACACAGCCGCGCGCAGCGTGCCCCCCGAAAGCGGCACATCCGGGGTCGCATTTGTGCAGACGCGTCTGTGCACAACGGCACTGGCGCTCTGCACATAGCGCGCTACTGTGCGTCCAAGCCGATAACACGGAGGCCCCAATGGCGCCCATTTTGTCCATCCAAAACCTGCGCAAAGCCTATGATAGCGGGTTCGAGGCGCTAAAAGGCGTCTCGCTCGATATCGAAGAGGGCGAGATCATCGCGCTGCTTGGTCCCAATGGCGCGGGCAAGACGACACTGATTTCCACGGTCTGCGGGATAACATCGGCGACGTCCGGCACCGTCACCGTGGCCGGGCACGACATTCAATCCGACTACCGCGCCGCGCGCCGCCTGATCGGGCTGGTTCCGCAAGAAGTGGCGTTGGAGCCGTTTGAGAAGGTGATCAACACGGTCCGCTTCTCTCGTGGGTTGTTCGGCAAGGGGCGCGGGGACGGGCAGGTGGAGGAAATCCTCAAGAGCCTGTCGCTGTGGGACAAGAAGGACAGCGCCACCAAGGAACTGTCCGGCGGAATGAAACGCCGCGTGCTGATCGCCAAGGCCTTGGCCCATGAGCCGCGCGTTTTGTTTCTGGACGAGCCGACCGCGGGTGTGGATGTCGAGCTGCGCAAGGATATGTGGGAGATTGTCGCCAAGCTGAAAGAGCAGGGCGTGACGATCATCCTCACAACCCATTACATCGAAGAGGCTGAAGCCATCGCCGACCGTGTGGCTGTGATCAACAAGGGCGAGATCCTGCTGGTCGAGGACAAGGCCACGCTGATGGCGCAGATGGGCAAAAAGCAACTCGACGTGCAAATCGCCGCCCCTATCGACGCGGTGCCCGGCAGCCTGACGGGCTATGATCTGGTGCTGGGCGCGGATGGCACCACGTTAACCTATACCTACGACACCCGCGCCGAGCGCACCGGGATTACGCAGCTTCTGGGGGACGTGGCCAAGGCCGGGCTGCAACTGCGCGATGTGGTCACGCGCCAATCCAGCCTTGAGGAGATTTTCGTGACGCTGGTGCATGAGAAAGAGGAGGGCGCAGCATGAATTGGGCCGCGATACAATCCATCTATGTCTATGAAATGTCGCGGTTCTTCCGCACGCTCTTGCAGAGTTTCGCATCACCCGTCATTTCGACCTCGCTTTACTTTGTGGTGTTTGGCGCCGCGATAGGCAGCCGGATCGAACAGGTCGAAGGGGTCAGCTATGGCGCATTCATCGTGCCGGGGCTGATCATGCTGACAGTGATGACGCAGGCGATTTCCAACGCCAGTTTCGGCATCTATTTCCCGAAATTCATCGGCACGATTTATGAAATCCTGTCTGCCCCGATCAACTTCATTGAAATTGTCATCGGCTATGTGGGCGCAGCGGCGACCAAGGCGTTCATCATCGGGCTGATCATTCTGGCGACGTCGTTTTTCTTCGTGGATATCTCCATCGCGCATCCTTTCGCGATGATTGTCTTTCTTGTGCTGACCTGTGTGAGCTTTGCGCTGATGGGCTTTATCATCGGCATCTGGGCGGGGAACTTCGAGCAATTGCAACTCGTCCCGCTGCTGATCGTGACGCCCTTGGTTTTCCTTGGAGGGTCCTTCTACTCTATTTCGATGCTGCCCCCCGTGTGGCAGACGATTTCGATGTTCAATCCGGTGGTCTATCTTGTGTCCGGCTTCCGCTGGTCGTTCTTTGGCCTGTCCGATGTGCCGATTTTGGCCTCGCTGGGGGCGATTTCGCTGTTCACGGCGCTTTGCATCGGGGCAATCGCGTGGATTTTCAAAACCGGGTGGCGGATCAGGCAATAGCGCTGAAATTGCCCGTATTGCGGGTGCGCGGCGTTGCGGTTTTCCCTCATTTGCACTTGTCTGCGCGTGATGCCTTGTTTGCAGGCAGGTGCAATTCTACATGGGGTCTTATGAAGCGCTGGATTCCCTTCCTAAAATCGGACCCGACCGTCGCCGTGTTGCGGCTCTCTGGCGTCATCGCAAGCGGCTCACGCGGGGCGCTGAGCGATCAAGGGCTTGCCCCGCTGCTTGAGCGGGCGTTTTCCAAAGGCAAGCCCACCGCTGTTGCGCTGATCATCAACTCGCCCGGTGGCAGCCCGGTGCAATCCTCGCTGATCGGCGCGCGTATCCGGCGGCTTTCGGAAGAAAAAGAGGTCCCGGTTTTCGCGTTCGTCGAAGACGTCGCGGCCTCGGGTGGCTACTGGCTCGCCTCGGCAGCGGATGAGATTTGGGCGGACCCGTCTTCGGTGGTTGGCTCTATCGGTGTGATCTCGGCAGGCTTCGGCGCGCATGAATTTCTGGCCAAGCAAGGTGTCGAGCGGCGCGTCTATACGGCGGGCAAGTCCAAATCCATGCTCGACCCGTTCCGCCCGGAGAACCCGGACGATGTCGAGCGGCTCAAAGGCATTCTCGAAGACCTTCATAAAAACTTCATTGGTCATGTGAAAGACAGGCGCGGCGCGAAGCTGGCCGATCAAGACCTGTTCACCGGGGAAATCTGGCTGGCTTCCAAGGCGCAAGAACTGGGCCTGATCGACGGGATCGGCCATCTGGTGCCGCTGATGAAAGAAAGGTTCGGCGACAAGGTGAAATTCCGCCGATACGCCGCGAAAAAACCGCTGTTGCAACGTTTTGGCACGCAGATCGTAGAAGATGTGTTCTTTGGAATTGAAGAACGCGCCGCTTTTGCGCGGTTTGGTCTGTAACGCCTGATGCTGTCGAAGATTGTCCTCCTCTTTCTGGCCTTCATCGCGGTGCTTGCGATGTTCGGCAAAATGCACTGGATCGGGGGCAAGCGACTAAAGCAGGTGAAATGCACAAGCTGCGGGCGCTACCGCATTGGAAAAGGCCCCTGCGGCTGCGGGAGGTCTCGTGGCTGACCTGATGCCTTGGGCGCTGTCGGCGCTGGGCCTTGTGATCTTGTTGTTGGCGGGCGATGCGCTGGTCAAAGGCGCGGTGAATATGTCGCTGCGGCTGGGCGTGCCTGCGCTGATCGTGTCGCTGACGATTGTGGCTTTTGGTACCTCGGCCCCGGAATTGCTGATTGCGATCAAGGCGGTGATGGATAACGCGCCGGGCATTGCGCTTGGGAATGTGGTGGGTTCGAACACTGCGAATGTGCTGCTTGTTCTGGGGGTGCCGGCGCTGTTGGCGACCATGCACACCGCTGAATGTAACACCCGCAAGACATTCAATTTCATGCTCGCCGCGTCGGTGCTGTTCATAGCATTGGCCTTCCGGGGCGTGTTCGATTGGATCGCCGCTGTGATCCTGTTGGGCGCGCTCTCGCTGGTGCTGCTGGATGCGTTCCGCGAGGCACGCGCCCATCACAAAGCCGGACAGGACGCCGACGAAGAGGAAGAGGTTGAGGGCGCGGACCCCAACATGTCGTGGAAGCTGATCGCCGCCTTCCTCGTGGCGGGTCTGATCGGCCTTCCGCTGGGCGCGAACCTACTGGTGGAGAACGCGACGGTGATCGCCAAGACCTATGGCGTTAGCGACACTGTGATCGGGCTGACGCTGGTGGCCGTTGGCACCTCGTTGCCGGAACTCGCGACGACAGTGATGGCGGCGCTGCGGCGGCAGGCGGATGTGGCGCTGGGCAATGTCATCGGCTCCAACATGTTCAACCTGCTCGCCATTATCGGCGTGGCGGCCCTGATCGGCCCGATCCCGGTCGATCCAGCCTTCTTGCGGTTCGATCTGTGGGTGATGCTCGCCGCCTCGCTGGCGCTGATCCCTTTCGTGTTTTTTGCGATGAATCTGACCCGGATTTGGGGTGCGATCTTGACCGTTCTATATGTGGGCTACATCGTCGTGCTCCTGACCTAAGAAGGCACTTCACATGGCGGACAAACGGGCATTGGTCACCGGCGCGGGCGGGCGGCTTGGACAGGCGATGGCGTTGCATCTGGCCGAGGCCGGGTTTGACGTGGCCGTGCATTACGCCTCCTCTGACGTAGGCGCGCGCGAAACGGCGCAAGGGATCGAAGCAGCGGGCCGCCGTGCCGTTCCATTGCAAGCCGACCTGCTGGAGGATGCGGCGACGACGTCCCTTTTCGACACTGCGGCAGAGGCGCTGGGTGGGCCGATCACCTGCCTGATCAACAACGCGTCCATCTTCGAGTATGACACGATCCAAAGCGCCACGCCCGAAAGCTGGGAACGTCACATGGCCAGCAATCTGCGCGCCCCGTTCTGGCTGACCCAAAAGATGGCGCAGCAAGAGCTTGGCGCGGCCACTGACGCTGCTGGAGAGCCCGAAGCGCGTGGCCTGATCATCAACATGATCGACCAACGTGTGCGCAAACTGACACCGGAGTTCATGACCTACACGCTTGCGAAGATGGGCCTTTGGGCACTGACGCAAACCTCGGCGCAGGCGCTGGCACCGGCGATCCGGGTTAACGCAATCGGCCCCGGTCCGACGCTGCAAGGCTCCCGCCAATCGGCCGAGCATTTCGCTGCACAGCGCGCCGCCACGGTTCTGGAACGGGGCGCAAACCCGTCTGACATTTGCGCCGCTTTGGGCTATTTCCTCGCCTCGCCCGCGATCACTGGGCAGCTTTTGTGTGTGGACGGTGGGCAGCATTTGGCATGGCAAACGCCTGATGTTCTGGGCGTGGAGTAACCAAATCGATAGAGACTTGTGCACCTTGGTTGACAGGTTAACGAATGCGTTACTGAAAATGCTGAAATTTCAGCAATTTACAGTAACGTCATAAAAATATCTCCTAAAAACAAATTCTTAGATATCTGCCTAAAAAATAGGCATAGTTAAGAAGGTATTAACTTTGCTTGAAAAAATCACGCTGCCCATATTTTATCTCCAGACTTATCCACAAGTTTGGTGGATGTCTTTTCCCTTGATCCGATAGAGAGGCTGTTGCAGCCGCTTAGGTAGAATCGCACCCTTCTGACACGTATTGTCAGCAATCGCCCGTCGCGCCGTTGCCGACCCGCGTCAGCCCCACTAGTTTAGCGTCATACACCCACATGAGCAGCACGCACATGACGCAAGAGCAGACCGTCCGAACCGGCCACGTGGTCATTCAGGACTATCTCAAATCGCTAGATGGAAGCCCGGGCGTGTACCGGATGCTCGATGCGGAAAGCCGTGTTCTGTATGTCGGCAAGGCGCGCAGCCTGAAGGCGCGTGTGTCGAACTATGCGCGGCCCTCGGGGCATTCGGCGCGGATTGCGCGGATGATCTCGATGACCGCGTCGATGATGTTCCTGACGACCAAGACAGAGACCGAGGCGCTGCTGCTGGAGCAGAACCTGATCAAGCAGCTCAAGCCGAAGTTCAACGTGCTGTTGCGCGACGATAAGAGCTTTCCCAATATTTTGGTCTCCGAGGAAACCGGGTTCCCGCAGATAAAGAAGCATCGCGGCGCGCGGCGCGAGAAGGGGCGGTATTTCGGGCCCTTTGCTTCGGCAGGGGCGGTCAATCGCACGCTCAATCAGTTGCAAAAGGCGTTTTTGCTGCGCAATTGCTCGGACTCGATGTTTGAGAGCCGGTCGCGGCCTTGCTTGCTTTATCAGATCAAGCGGTGTTCGGCGCCATGTGTCGATAAGATAGCAGAGGGTGATTATCGCGCTTTGGTGGACGATGCGACACGGTTTTTAGAAGGGCGTTCGACCCGTGTGCAGGAGGATTTGGCGCGGGAGATGGGTGAGGCGAGTGCGGCGATGGAGTTTGAGCGGGCGGCAGCGCTGCGCGACCGGATCCGGGCGCTGACGCAGGTGCAGTCTAATCAGGGGATCAATCCTGAGGGCGTGCCGGAGGCGGATGTGATCGCGCTTCATCTGGAGGGTGGGCAGGCTTGCGTGCAGGTTTTTTTCATCCGGGCCAATCAGAACTGGGGCAACCGGGCGTATTTTCCGCGTACCGGGGCGGGGGCCGAAGAGGCGGAGATTTTGGAGGCATTCCTTGGCCAATTCTACTCGACCAAGATGCCGCCGCGCCTTGTGCTGCTGAACCATCCGATTGAGAACACGGATTTGATGCAAGAAGCGCTGAGCGCGAAGCTGGAGCGCAAGGTCGAGGTCAGCGTGCCTTTGCGCGGGGAAAAGCGGCTGCTGCTGGAACAGGCGATCCGCAATGCGCGTGAGGCGCTGGCGCGGAAGATGGCGGAGACGGCCTCGCAAGCCAAGCTGCTGGACGGGCTGGCGAAATCCTTTGAGTTGGACGCGCCGCCGGAGCGGATTGAGGTCTATGATAACAGCCATATCTCAGGCACCAATGCGGTGGGCGGGATGATCGTGGCCGGGCGCGAAGGGTTTTTGAAATCGCAATACCGCAAGTTCAACATCAAATCCAAAGAGCTGACGCCGGGTGATGATTTTGGGATGATGCGCGAGGTGCTGGAGCGGCGCTTTGCTCGGCTGATCAAGGAAGACCCGGATCGGGACAAGGGGATGTGGCCGGATTTGGTGCTGATTGACGGCGGTGCGGGGCAGTTGACGGCGACGCGGGAGACGCTGGAGGAGCTGGGGGTTGAGGATGTGGCGCTGGTGGCCGTGGCCAAAGGCGTGGACCGGGATGCGGGCAAGGAAGAGTTCCACCGCCCCGGCAAGCGCCCCTTTGCGCTGCCGCATCGCGATCCGGTGCTCTATTTTGTGCAGCGTTTGCGCGATGAGGCACATCGCTTTGCCATCGGCACGCATCGCGCAAAACGGGCCAAAGCGATTGGCGCGACCCCGCTTGATGATGTGCCCGGCGTGGGAGCGGCGCGCAAACGCGCGCTCTTGGCGCATTTTGGCTCGGCCAAGGCGGTTGCGCGCGCTGGATTGTCGGATTTGAAGGCGGTGGACGGGGTTTCAGATAACCTTGCAGAAACCGTTTATAGCTTCTTCCATGACAAGAGCTGACGATATAGTGTCGCCGCGATGACGTGGAATCTACCAAATATCCTGACGGTTTTTCGCCTGCTGGCAGCGCTGCTGCTTGGCTTGGTTTTCGTTGTGTTCGCGCGGCCTTTTGCGGACATGATTGCGGTTGGTCTGTTTGTGGCAGCGGCACTCACGGATTATGTGGACGGTTATCTGGCGAGAGCTTGGGAGCAGGAAAGCCGCTTTGGCGCGATGTTGGACCCGATCGCGGACAAAGCCATGGTGATTATTGCGTTGGCGCTGATTATTGGCCTGTCGGGACTGAACCCATGGGTGCTTGTGCCTGCGACCTTTATTCTGATGCGGGAGGTTTTCGTCTCCGGCTTGCGGGAGTTTTTGGGCGCGGATGCGAAGCTTTTGAAAGTGACGCCGCTGGCCAAGTGGAAAACGACGTTTCAAATGGTCGCGATCACCGGGCTGCTGCTGGCGGGGATGTTCGAGGAGACCCATGGGATGCTCTATATGACCATGGAACCGGTTGCGTATAACGCGGTGATGCTGGGCGAGGCGGAGGATACGCTTGGTGCGCTGCAATCGGCGCAGGCGGCGGCGGTGTTTACATGGGCTGGGCTGATTTTGCTCTGGATCGCCGGGGCGCTCACGGTGATCAGCGGGTTTGATTATCTGAGAAAAGCGCTGCCGTTTTTGCGCGAGCCAAGCGAGGAGAAGCTGCCGTGAAGCTGCTTTACTTTGCATGGGTGCGCGAGCGGATCGGGTTGCCGGGAGAAGAGATTGAAACCTCTGCGGCAACGGTTGCGGATTTGGTGGCGGAACTGGCGGCGCGGGAGGAGCGCTATGCGTTGGCGTTTTCGGATATGAGCGCCATTCGCGTGGCGGTCGATCAGACGCTTTGTGCGCTGGATACACCCTTGGAGGGCGTGCGCGAGGTTGCGTTTTTCCCGCCGATGACAGGGGGGTGATCCATGCGGGTTTCGGTTCAGGAAGCGGATTTTGACGTTTCTGCAGAGATTGCGACGCTGGCAGGTGGGAAGCACGATATTGGGGCTGTGGTGAGCTTTGTGGGCTTGGTGCGCGATGTGAGCGCTGGGCTGAGTGACATGACGCTGGAGCATTATCCGGGCATGACAGAAGCCGCGTTGGAGGAGATTGCCGACAAGGCCGAGGCGCGCTGGCCGCTCAGCGGCGTGCGGATCATTCACCGGGTTGGGGCGCTGGCGCCCGGCGCACAGATCGTGCTGGTTCTGGCCGCGTCGCGCCACCGGGCGGCGGCGTTTGAGGCGGCTGAGTTTTTGATGGATTATCTGAAGTCCCGTGCGCCGTTTTGGAAGAAAGAGGCGATGGTGGATGGCACGGGCGGTTGGGTCGATGCGCGTGAGGCGGATGAGGATGCTTTGGGGCGGTGGGGTTGATTTTTGGGGCCTCCGGCGGAAGTATTTTTGGAAAATCGAAGTGAATTCGGGTCGCATTGGAAGTCTAATTGGTTGATAGGCGCCAAGGTCGCTTTGAGAACAACAGGCAAAGCTTGGGCCGTTGGTAAAGAGTATTCGAATGACGTCTTATGAACTACTTCTTGATCTGCCTGGTGGCAAAAATGTTGCCGAATGGTTTGGCGGAATACCAAACTTCCATGACGCAAAAATTGTTGGTGTCGATCTCATTCAAGGTAAGTCGAGCACGTTGCGACTTTATGCTTGGAACATGCTTTTTGATGCTGTGGATGAAAATGGTTACTTCTTGACGGACAAACACGCTTTTGTTGATATCTGTTTTGCAACCGTGGATTCGGTTGATCTAACGAATTTCGATTTTGAGCATGTTGGTATTGTAGGGTCACTACAGTTTTCTGGGTGCACGTCGTCAACGAAGGTTAGTTGGAGAAGTTCTGTTGGAGTCAGCGGAAGCATTCAAGGAAGTGGCGTTTCACTTCTGCTAACCCCAAACCCAGACGCGAATTTTTGAGGTTGGATACCATCCGGGCGCTGCCTTTTTTGCATTCGGTAGTCTCGATGTTTAACCCATCTCTGCGCCGAGGGCTTCGGCGACGGTGAAGATGTCTTTGTCGCCTCGGCCGCACATGTTCATGACCAAGAGGTGGTCGGACGGTAGAGTTGGGGCGAATTTTATGACGTGGGCTAGGGCGTGGCTTGGTTCTAGGGCTGGGATGATGCCCTCTTGAGCGCAGCAGAGTTGGAAGGCGTCGAGGGCTTCTGTGTCGGTGACGGAGACGTATTCGACGCGGCCCATATCGTGGAGCCAGCTGTGTTCGGGGCCGATGCCGGGGTAATCTAGGCCCGCGGAGATGGAGTGGCCTTCGAGGATTTGGCCGTCTTCGTCTTGCAAGAGATAGGTGCGGTTGCCGTGGAGCACGCCGGGTTTTCCGCCCGTGAGCGAGGCGCAATGTTCCATGCGGTCGTCGACGCCGTGCCCGCCTGCCTCAACACCGATAATGCGCACGCTGGGATCGTCGAGGAAGGGGTGGAAGAGGCCCATGGCGTTGGAGCCACCACCGATGCAGGCGACGAGGCTGTCGGGGAGTCGGCCCTCACGCTCTTGCATTTGGGCTTTGGTTTCTTCGCCAATGATGCACTGAAAGTCGCGCACGAGTGTTGGGTAGGGGTGTGGGCCTGCGACTGTGCCGATGCAGTAGAACGTGTCCGAGACATTGGTGACCCAATCGCGCAGCGCTTCGTTCATGGCGTCTTTGAGGGTGCCGCGGCCTGCAGTGACGGGGACGACTTCGGCGCC
>CAZPXE010000055.1:0-9922 GCA_964590545.1 uncultured Rhodobacterales bacterium
AGATCGCGTACCTAAGGGGGACGCGTAGGGGATCACCGGGTGCAGGCCCGGCCCCCGACGAAACAAGCGCTGTGCAGGGCAGGGGCCTTGCGACGCGCAACCACCATCGGGTTGGGCCAGACCACCGCGGTCCGCCCACCTGTAACTGGGGTGGCTCCCATCGTTCGCAAGCGAACGACTACCGCCACCTCGTCGGCCCGCTTTGCGGGACGACGTACACGGAGCGGATGCGTTCGCTCCTGACGACACTCAGGCCGCAGGCAGAAAATACCGAGCGGTTAACATATTGAGCCTGAGTGGCGAAACTTCAGCGGGGGCCTTGTGCCCCCGTTTTTTCTTTTGGAGATATGTGATGCCCCTACCTGACTTCCACATGATCGACGCGGCCCCGCAACCAGTGGCCACCTTTTCGCATGCTGCCGAGGTGGATGGCTGGGTCTTTATCACCGGGCAGATGCCCACTTGGCCGGATGATCCCAACCGCCCGTTGCCGGAAGGCGTTGAGGCGCAGACAGTGCGGGTAATGGAGAATCTGAAACTGGTTCTGGACGGCTTAAAGTTAAGCTTGAAGAACGTCGTGCAAGCCCGTGTTTATCTGACGGAATTCGAGCGTGACTATGATGCGATGAACGCGACCTATCAGAGCTTTTTCGAAGACGGAAAACTGCCTGCGCGCACCTGCGTTGGGGTGACGGCTTTGGCAGTTGGTGCGTTGGTTGAGATTGACCTCGTGGCCCGTAGGCCGTGACGCGGCGCATAAATATGAGCGCGCCGCGTCGGATTTTGAAACGAGTTTAGCCGCCGATTTCGGACAACAGATCCGGGTTCAGAACCAGATTGCGGACCGCGTGGGCCTTGATCTCGTCAAACTCATTGCCTTCCAGCCATTTCGCGACGGAAGAAGCCGAGACTTTCATCACGCGCGGACGCACAGACCAGCTGACCTGCAGCGGTGAGCCTTTTTCGTTATAGGCCGGGCCTGTGGTGGAGCCTGCATATTGCACCGGATCGCCGAGCATGGCGGGCAGGTTCGGCGCTTGCCAATACCCATTGACCATCTCGACCTTGTTCAGCTCGACCATGTCGCCTGCGTTCTCGTCATTCACGATCACGAAGACGACCGCTTCCACGCGCAGTTGCGGGTTCATGATGCTCTCGGCGAGGCAAGAGCCAAGGGTCGGGCCGGGGGTGATGACGGCGGTCGTGTGCACATAATGCTGCTCGATCGTGTCACCTGCTTGCAGGCCGCCTTTTTTCTGGCTTCCGATTTCGAAATCGACCGGGGCCTTCTCCGCGTCGCTCAGCGCGCCGCTGAACAGGAAGCCCGAGTTGTAGCCCTTGCCGTCGCCATTGCCTGCGTACCGGCGGAAATCGCCGCCACGGTGCTCAGCCCCCTCGTGGAAGTGGATGTTGCACAGGTGCATGCTTGTATAGTCTGGCGCGGCTTGGAACGCATTGGCGTTTGCGCCTTCAAACGACTCGATGTCGCGGGGTGATTGTGGACCGAACCCGGTCCCGGCTGTCGCTGCGGCAAGCGCGGCGCGCTGCGCTGCGATCACGTCGTCGCCGACCGTGTCTCCGGCGGTGGCGATCTGCGCGGAGCAAACAACACCAACCACACCGGCGGCCAAAAATCGTTGTAACGGTTTCATACGTCGTATCCCTGTGCAAAATTTTCGAATGTCGCGCTTTGGTTCAAGCCTGTGCTGCCCCAGCGGAGCACGCGACAGGGTCGGCAAACACCACCCACCCGGGCTGCAAGATAACGCCATCTGTGCAACTGGCAATGGAAAAAGTTAACAAAATCAGTATGTTATATTATAACACACCACTGAGCTATCCAAATACGGGCTTATATGAACGGAAGATGAACCAGCGTGAACTGAGGATGAAATTTGCTCAGGTTTTCGCTCAGAAAATGCGCAAAGTTCAGCTGAAAGCGTTCCCAGACTTCATGGGAACACCATATCGCTAATGTCACGAGCGCGCCAAAGGCGGGGCAGGGCATTGTTTCAACACAAGCCAGATAACTCTAGCCCGACGCTAAACTTGGCGGCTTAGGTTCGTTCGCTGCCCATGCAGAGTTCATAAGTTTACGTGCTTAAGCAGGCAGTTTCAGAGTGTTCACCCGTTTCACCACTTTGGAGAGTTCACCCATTTCAGACTTGAACAGCTTCACGGCCTCTTTGACAGCCTTGAAGCACATGTCGAACAAACGACCCGCATCCAGCAGATCCTTGATCCAGCTGAACATCACGCGCAGGATGGCCTGCATGGACATAATCATTCGAATAACGGCGCTGATAGGATTGAACACTTGCAGCAATTCCTTGATCCGTGACCAGACCTGCCGCACGTGCTTGGCGAGTTGCGCGACGAACGCTCTAAGCTGCTTTAGAAGCCGCGCCGGCTCAAGTTTCGACTTCAGCAGAACGAGGATTTTTTTCACGAAACCCAACCCTGCTTTGATCGATTTTTTCAAGACCGCCAGAACCGTACCGAGCACCTTCGGCAAAGACATCAATTTCTGAACCGCTGTTTTGCCGATCTTGGCGCCAAGCTGCGCCGAGTATTTGGCGACAGCTTGCACAGCTCTGGTTATCTTCTTGAGGAAATTCTGCAAAAACTGGACCAGCTTGGACCAGACAATCTGCAACTTCTTTTGAATATTGGTGATCCGAGGAAGGATGAACTTCTTCAGATCCTCCAACGCCTGTTCTGCGTCTTCCTGAGCCATGTAATGCGCCCTTCATGCAATGCGTCCTGCGCCCGATGGCGCGAATAATGGCAGCAGGTTAACCGGAAGGATCCGATTTGCAAAGTCGCGCGTCACCGTTGGCCGCGCGCAATGAAGGCGAGGCGTTCGAAAAGGTGAACGTCCTGTTCATTTTTCAGCAGCGCACCATGCAATTTCGGTAACGAATTGGCGCCACCGGATTTAAGGTCCGCAGGGCTCATATCCTCTGCCAGAAGCAGTTTGAGCCAGTCGAGCACTTCGGAGGTGGAGGGCTTCTTTTTCAACCCGGCCTGCTCGCGAATTTCGAAGAATTGCGTCAGTGCAGTTGTTAACAGATCGGCCTTGATGCCCGGGTGATGCACTTCGACGATCTGCTTCAGCGTGTCCATGTCCGGGAAGCGGATATAGTGGAAAAAGCAGCGACGCAGGAACGCGTCAGGAAGTTCCTTTTCGTTGTTCGAAGTGATGATGACGACAGGGCGCTGCTTGGCCTTGATCGTCTCGCCTGTCTCGTAGACGAAGAACTCCATCTTATCGAGTTCCTGCAGCAAATCGTTTGGAAACTCGATGTCGGCCTTGTCGATCTCATCAATGAGCAGAACGACCTTCTTGTCACTCTCAAATGCCTGCCACAGCTTCCCTTTTTTGATGTAGTTGCCCACGTCGTGGACGCGGTCCTCGCCCAATTGGCTGTCGCGCAGGCGGCTTACGGCGTCATATTCATAAAGGCCCTGTTGCGCGCGTGTCGTGGATTTGATGTTCCATTCGATCATCTCCAGACCCAGCGAAGAGGCGACCTGTTTGGCCAGTTCTGTTTTGCCAGTACCGGGCTCGCCTTTCACCAGAAGCGGGCGTTCCAACATCACGGCAGCGTTCACAGCGATGGTCAGATCATCTGTTGCCACATAAGTATCCGTGCCGGTGAATTTCATCGTTGAGCCCCTTCGGTGTTAACTCTTTCAACTTCGCGCGTTTTTTGCCGCAGTTGTGCCTGAATGTGTAGTGACAATCTTTGGATGCGCTGCTAGACGCTGCGGCAGGAGATGGACCGCGCTTAGCCAAGGGCAAGATTTCCAGCCCTCGCGCGGCTAGTCAGAGGGTAATAAATATGAACAAAGAAGTCAGTCTCTCCAGCGATTACCGTCCCGCCGAAGACGAGCCGTTCATGAACGAGCGGCAGGTGGAGTACTTCCGCCGCAAACTTCTGGCGTGGAGGGAAGAATTGCTGAGTGGCAGCCAGGATACAATTCAAGGCCTGCAAGACAACACACGCAACATTCCAGATGTGGCCGACCGCGCCAGCGAAGAAACGGACCGCGCGTTGGAACTGCGCACCCGCGACCGCCAGCGCAAGTTGGTCGCCAAGATCGACGCGGCGCTGCGCCGGGTTGATGAGGGGGAGTTTGGATATTGCCTTGTGACGGGCGAGCCGATCTCGTTGAAGCGCCTTGATGCGCGTCCCATCGCGACCATGAGCCTTGAAGCGCAAGAGCGTCACGAGCGGCGCGAGAAGGTTCACCGCGACGATTAAGCGCTGCCACAGCAACAGTTTTGAAAAGCGCCGGGGCTTGGCCTCGGCGCTTTTTTCTTGGCAGATGGGCGCATGGAGTTGAACGGGCTTTCAGTCAGTGTGGTGGGCGGCGGTATTGGCGGCCATGCAGCAGCCTGCGCTTTGGCGCAACGCGGGGCAGAGGTGACGCTCTATGAGCAAGCCCCGGCGCTGGCAGAAGTTGGCGCGGGCATTCAGGTGAGTGCCAATGGTCAGAGGGTTCTGAGTGCTCTTGGTGCAGTTGGCGACGCTCCGCCCGGCGCAGCACAGGTGAGCACCGGTACCGTGATGCGCGACGGCGCACGCGGGCGGGTGGTGACGCGCATTGCGTCGCCGCAGGCTGGGCCAACATGGTACATGCACCGCGCCGATCTATTGGATTTGCTGGTTCGGGCAAGCGCCGACGCCGGGGTTGAAACGGTGCTTGGCCGTGTCGTGACGCCCGGAACGATTGAAGCGGATGTGATAATCGCCGCCGATGGCGCGCATAGCGTCTGGCGCAGTGAGATCGACGGGCCGGATGCCCCGCGCTTTACTGGAAATGTCGCTTGGCGCTCTGTTGTGCCTTGGTCTGGCCCCGTGCCAGATGCGGCGAGCGTGTCGATGGGCCACCGGGCGCATGTGGTCAGCTATCCTTTGCGAGGCGGCAAGGCGATGAACCTCGTCGGTTTCGAAGAGCGGACAGGTTGGACCGAGGAAAGCTGGTCGCAACGCGGCGATCCAGCAGAGTTGCGCGCGCGTTTTGCGGATTTCGGCGGTGCAGTCGGCGCCATTATTGCACAAGCCGAGACCACGCATTGCTGGGCACTGCACGCACGCCCCGTGGCGCGGCGTTGGCAGAACGGGCAGGTCGCTTTGCTCGGGGATGCAGCGCACCCCATCTTGCCGTTCATGGCGCAAGGCGCGTGTCTGGCGCTGGAAGATGCTTGGGTCTTGGCAGATGCGCTAACCGTCGGCGATGATGTTGCATCGGGCTTGGCGCTATATGAAAACGCCCGGCGTGGCCGCGCAGAACGGGTCGTGGGCCTAGCTGCCGGGAATGCGTGGCGGTTCCACTTGGGCAAACCGCTTGCTTGGGGGGCGCAATTGGTGCTCGCCGCCGGGGCTGGATTGCTCGCACGAAGGTTGGAGTGGGTTTACGGCTATGATGCGATGTCGGTGATCCAGCGTCGGTAAGGCTTCAGGCCTCACCAGAAAACCAAAGCTCAGCTGCGCAGGCGCGCGGCTGTGATCCAGATTGCCGCCAGAGCGAGGGAGATCACTGCGTTCCAGCTTGCCATGGAGAGGGAGAACAACTCCCACGGGACTTCATCGCAGCGGACCAGCGGCGCGGCCATGATTTGGTCGAGCAGGTCATCGGCGCTGATGCCGGTGACAGAGCTTGAGGTGCACGAACTTGGACCTTCCCAGAAGCCACGCTCGACCCCTGTGTGATAAATCCCAATAGCGGCTGTCGTCAGTGCGGCTCCAAGACCCGCAACAAGAAGAAGAGTATAAGGTACGAAATAGGCAATGGCGGCGAGTGCGATGGCAGCAACATGTGGCCAGCGTTGCCACAGGCACATGGCGCAAGGTGGATAGCCGAGCGCCTGAAAAATGAACGCTCCGCCCAACAGCAAGGCCGAGCCAGCTCCAGCTATAGCGATCAAGGCGTGCCGGTTCATAAGCCGAACCATGTTTTCAACAAACTCACCAGGCTTACCCCCGCGAAGATCAATGACGCGATCCAGGCGGTGCCGAGGAGCGCGCCAAGGATCACGAGAATTCCGTCTCTTTGCAGCACCCCCATTGCCACCACCACAATTGCAAAGCCGGGCACGGTGTTCGTCAGTGGCAGCGGCACAAGGATCGATGCGCTGAACAAGACAAGGGCGCCGCCCACGATCCGGTCCAGTGGTGGACGGGTCAGCGCGGTCAGGCGCGGGTGGCTGATCGCTTCGATCCGGCGCAGCCACGGCCCTGCGCGCGCTGCCAGACTTTTCAGACCCTCAGAAGACACGTGGCGCGCTGCCAGTTTTGCCGGCAACCACGGTGTTCTGCGCCCCATCAGGATCTGCGCGGAAACGAACATCAGCGGCAATGAAACGACCTGAGGGATGCCATAGAGAAAAGGAATGCAGCAGGGCAGGGCGAGGATAAGCAGAAAAAGCCCAAAAGCGCGTTCATTCAGTCGGTCCATGATCCAGTCCAGCGATACTGTTTCATCGGCTGCTGCATCTGCTGCCAATTGATCAAGCCGGGCCGAGATTGTGATGTCTTGCATATCCGCTGTCTTCTACGCCGCCACAGGGTCACGCGCGTTGAGCCATGTGCAGGCGACAGGGTCAAGCGGCTTTCACCTTCGTGCGCAGGGCCGCGCAAGATTAATGAACTGGCGCGCGAAAATTGGGGTGAATTGCTCTGGACCTGCGCCGGGAGGCGGGGTATCTGCACCTGCACGGAAGCCCAAGTGGCGGAATGGTAGACGCAGGGGATTCAAAATCCCCCGCCTTCACGGGCGTGCCGGTTCGAGTCCGGCCTTGGGTACCAACGGCTTTCCTTTGCAATGAAAACACGCTCCGGTTGCGACTGTATGTCGACAACCTGTGTTTTTGATGGCTGAGTTGGTGCGATGGAAGGCGGCAACGAATCGCCAAATATGGCGAATTGAGTTGCTGTACGAACCAGTTCGGGGCCATTGGCGTTGATTGGTTCCGAAACTGGAACACAACCATTTTATTTGATTAGATTGTCGGCGGATTTCCGCGATACCCTGTCATCTCGATTTATCGTTTCCAAAACGAAGACAATACCCTGCATTGAAGAGGGAATTTCCAGCAAACGCTTTGATTTACATCGGAAATCGGAAACAGTTTGTCACAATATCTTAACGACTAGTCGACAAGAGGCTTATTCGCTTCAGGTAAATGTGGCGTTAATGGGGAAGAATTATCAACTTTTTCCTTTGTTTGACCCATATCTGCCCGTAGGTATTGGGCTGCCCAACTGGGGGGTATTTTCTGTGGTCACGGGGGCGACCGCACATATTGCGTCTACACGGCGCAGGACTGTGCAGTTGCACGGGTTGCTATTGTAACCTTGTGATCTGCTATGGAACCGACTTTCGTCGGTTTCCGAGCGTGCGCGCTCTCCTGCATTTGTGGATTCTGATGTGTCGGTCGCTGTGATGCGGACAAGGCTTGTCGGGGGTTTGTTTCGTGTCCGCAGTGGTGCGGCATGGCGTACCGTGCGCCGTTAAATGGAGACGATGGAAATGGCTGATACGTTTGATGATCCGGTTGTGACCGACTTGGCCCGACTTGGGGGTTTCAAGAGCGGTGCCACGACTGTGGATACGGACCTTGATGATGGCATCGCCCAGTATGGCGCTTTCGATCAGCATTCAGGTTCAAGCAGAACAGTCTCTGGTGCAATCGCACAACAGCCAAATAACGTAATTTCCGGCATTGCTTGCCGCGTGGCGCTTTAAGGAGCGGATCTATGACATTTTATAACGCGACAATCTCAGGACGTGTGTTCTCTGACGTAAATGGCGACAACACCGAAAATGCCTCTCCCACTGGGTACGAACCGGGCATCGAGGGCCAGACAGTTTATCTGCTGAACAGCAGTGGAAACGTTATCCAAACGACGACGACAGGGGCTAGCGGCAGCTACTCCTTTGATGGTCTGTCAAGCGGGAACTATTCGGTTCAGTTCCCAACCAGCATTGACGGGCAGTCCTTGGTAGAGCAAGACGTAGGCACCTGGCTTGACGACAGCGACGCCGATGTCGGGACTGGCATAACGCAATCGTTTTTCCTGTCCACTGGCGAGAATAAGACGAATGTCGATGCAGGCTATAATGGAAATCCCATGCCCGACGGCGTCGTTGATGGCGAGGACACCGGCGAAACCATGGTCCTGGGCTATGACGACGGCAATGCGCCGACCGACAATGGCGGCGACCTGATCACAACGGGTGATGATGTCATTTTCGGCAATGGCGGCGATGATATCATCGATGGTGACGCGGGTGACGACATCATCTATGGCGATGATGGCAACCAGTCAGGTGGCAGCACCGAGGTGGGCGTGGCCTCTGAGGGCGGAGTCGCGACCCTGCTAGTCTGGGATGCGGGCACGCTTAGCTATTCCGGCGGCAACCCGTTCATCGATGGCACTTCGGGCCTGAGCGACAGCTCTGTCTCGGGCTGCACCATGACCTTCGGCGACAACACCACGCCCGTCGCTGTCGGCGTGCAAGACAGCTCGTCCAGCGATTTCAATGACGGTGACGCTAGCCAGGATCTGGTGAATAACGAATTCATCGACGGTGTCTCTGGCGATGCGGGGGACCGGTTTACACCGGAATACCAGTACAGCGTCCGCGACGTGGACACGGGCGAGGTCATCAACGTTTACGCGGTTGAGCTGAACAGCAACGAGGTGGTTGGCTTTGTGACCGACGCCCCGATGACCCAAGGCGCGACGTACGAGTTCCTTGACAACGTGTCGACGCACCCCTCGGTGCCCTATGCGGATCTGGCCACCACTTACATCGACCCCGATGCCGGTGTGGTCTCGGGCGGTACAGGCGCTCCGGGTGATGACATCATTGATGGCGGCGCGGGCAACGACTTGATCTTTGGCGAAGAGGGCGATGACACGATTGACGGTGGCACCGGCGACGACACCATCTACGGTGACAATGGTCCGGTTGGCGAAACGATAGGGCGCGAAAGCTTCAATTGGGAAGGTGTGACGGACGGGCAAATCGACAGCTCATTTGTTCAGAACACTGGCAATGTCGATGTGACATACACCCGGCTGGACGGCACCGGCTCGCAAAGAGCAGACCCGTTCACACATGATATCAACACTGCGGGCATCGACAGCGGCGGCGAAGTTGTCGACAACAACAGCTCGCTGAACACAGAGGTGACTGGCAACGGGTCCAGCAACGGTTTCCGTTGGGAGTTCTCCTCCCAAGTGGCCGACGTCTCGTTCAACATCACTGACCTTGATGCGGACAGCACTGTCACCGTCCGGGCATATGACGCCGATGGCAACCTGATCAATGTCGACCTCAGCGCAGGTTCCGAGATTGCGCTGGCAGACACCGATGGTGTGTTTGGCGCGGATACCGGCATCAGCGCGGAAGTGGGCACCAACCACCCGACCAATCCGGATGCAACCATGACTGTGTCGATCCCGGGCCCTGTGTCTGCGATCGAAGTGTCCCATGTGAATGCAGGCGGCGGCACCAGTGGCTCTCAGGTGTCCGACATCTATTTTGACGTTATCAGCGCGCCAAATAGCGATGATAGCGGCGATGATGTGATTGATGGTGGCGCGGGCGACGATCTGATCTTCGGCGAAGGCGGCGATGACACGATTGACGGCGGCACCGGTCAGGACACGATCTTTGGCGACTCTGGTGTCACAACAGCGGCGTCAGTCGGCTCAACCTCTGTCGGCGTGGCTGATGAGGGCGGCGTGGCCACCCTATTGGTTTGGGACGCAGGCACGCTTAGCTATTCGGGTGGCAACCCGTTCATTGATGGCACTTCGGGCCTGAGCGATGGCTCTGTTTCGGGCCGCACCATGACCTTCGGCGACAACACCACGCCCGTCGCTGTCGGCGTGCAAGACAG
>CAZPXE010000055.1:10022-13022 GCA_964590545.1 uncultured Rhodobacterales bacterium
GACAACGTGTCGACGCACCCCTCGGTGCCCTATGCGGATCTGGCCACCACTTACAACGACCCCGATGCGGGTGTGGTTGAGCCCGGCAGCGCGTCCGGCGGCAGCGGCGAGACCGGCGACGACGTGATCGATGGCGGCGCGGGCGACGACATTATCTATGGTGACAATGGCAACCAAACCCCGGCTCAGGGCAACTCTGGCATCGTCGAAGTCACCGAGGTGGCTGGCGCGGATCACAGCCTGCTCGTGTGGGAGCTGGGTGACATTTCGGTCACCAATGCGGGTGGCAATGATTACCCCTTCCCCGACAATGACGTCACCGGCGAGAGCGACGTTGAAGGCAGCACCTTTACGCTGGGCAGCAATGTGGCACCGACCTCGGTGGGCGTGAACGACGGCGACAGCCGCTTCAACGATGGCGATGGCGACCAGGTTCTAAGCCAGTTCACCTCGTTGGATGGCAGCTCTGACGGGGCGGGCGGGCGCTTCACCCCCGAGTACCAATACTCAGTGGAAGACAGCAGCGGCAATGTCATCAACATCTATGCGGTCGAGCTGAACAGCAACGACACCGTGGGCTTTGTCAGCGACGCGCCGCTGGTTCTGGGCGAAACGTATACTTTTGTTGAGCGTATAGATACGCACCCCGACGTGAGTTACAGCGACTTGGCGACCTCGTATCTGGACCCCGACCTTGTGACCGGCCCGGCCACGGGTGTCGCGGACGGCGAGGGTGGTGATGATATCATCACCGGCGGTCTTGGCGCAGACATGATGTATGGCGAGGGCGGCGACGATACGTTCCTGGTCGGCAGCTCCGACGAAGGGGCGGGTGATGTCATCGTTGGCGGCAACGGGCCGGATGAGACCACAGACCTCGATACATTGGACCTGCGCGGTGCGGGCGATGTCGTTATCGACGAAAGCGCTGACGAAAATGATGCCGGCGCGACCAAAGGGACCGTTACCTTCGAAGACGGGGAAACTCTGGCATTCGAAGGCATCGAACGTGTCCTGTTTGACAGCAATGGCGCTCCTGTTGCTGTCGATGACTCTGTTCCGGTCAATGAGGACGAGTCCGTCACCTTCGATCCGACCCAGAACGACACCGATCCGGACGGCGATCCGATCGAGATCGACAGCTTCACGCAGCCAGATAACGGCTCTGTGACGCAAAACCCTGATGGCACGCTGACCTACACGCCGGACGAGAACTTCAATGGCACCGATACGATCGAAGTCACCGTTACCGATCCAGATGGCGCTACCAGTACCTCAACCGTCACATTCAACGTCGCCCCGGTAAATGATGCACCAGATGCGGTGAATGACGAAGAGACGACGGATGAGGAGACGCCAGTTACGATTGATGTGCTGGGCAATGACACGGATGTTGACGGGGATGATCTGACGATCACGGCTGCGACGGTTCCGCCGGAGCAGGGCACTGTTGAGATTGTTGACGATGCGTTGGTGTTCACGCCTGCCGAGGATTTTGTTGGCGAGGCGACGATCAGCTACTCGATCACGGATGGCAATGGTGGCACGGACACGGCGGAAGCTGTTGTTACTGTTGAGAATGTGAACGACGCGCCTGTTGCGGTGGACGACATTGTCGACACCGACGAGGACACGCCGATCACCTTTGATCCGCGCGAGAATGACGAGGATGTGGACGGCGATCCGCTGACCATCGTCGAGGCGACGGTTCCGGCCGATCAGGGCACTGTCGAGATCAACCCCGATGGCACGCTGACCTTCACCCCGGCGCCTGACTTCAACGGCCCGGCCGACATCACCTATGTGATCGAGGACCCGGATGGGGCGCAGGACGAGGGCACGGCGACAGTCAATGTCAGCTCTGTGATCGACCCGCCGGTGGCCAATGACGACACGGCGCAAACCGATGAGGACACGCCTGTCACCATCGACGTGCTCGGCAATGACACCGACCCGGACAACACCACCGATGAGCTGACGGTCACGGCCGCCACGGTCGACCCGGCGCAAGGCACGGTTGAGATTGTCGATGACGAGTTGGTCTTCACGCCTGCCGAGGACTTCAACGGCGAGGCCACGATCACCTACTCGATCGCGGATCCCGATGGCGGCACCTCCATGGCCGAAGTCACGGTCACGGTGAACCCGGTCAATGATGACCCGGTCGCGGTGGATGACATCGAGAACACCAACGAGGACGAGCCGGTTGTTGTTGACCTTCTGGGCAATGATGATGATGTGGATGGCGACGATCTTGAGCTGGTCTCGGCCGAGCTGGAAGATCCGAGCACGGGCACGCTGGAAGACAATGGCGACGGCACCGTCACCTTCACCCCGGCGCCCGACTATAACGGCCCGGCAGTCATCAACTACGTGGTTGGCGACGGCAATGGCGGGACCGACGAAGGCACCGCAACGGTCAATGTCGGCCCGGTCAATGACAGCCCCGAAGCGGTCGATGACAGCGACACCACGCCGGAAGACACGCCGATCACCATCGATGTGCTCGGCAATGACAGCGATCCGGATGGCGACCCGCTGACCATCATCTCTGCCACGGTTCCAGCCGATCAGGGCACGGTCGAGATTGTCGACAATGAGCTGGTCTTCACGCCTGCCGAGGACTTCAACGGCGAGGCCACCATCGATTACACCATCTCCGACGGCAACGGTCTGACCGATGACGCCGAAGTGGTGGTCACGGTGACGCCCGAGGGCGATGCGCCAATCACAGTCGATGACACGGCGGAAACCGATGAGGACACCCCTGTCGTCATCGACCCGCTGGCCAATGATGAAGACCCCGATGGCGACCCGCTGGACTTCGCGGAGACCCCGACAAGCCCGAACGGCACCGTCGAAATCAACCCCGACGGAACCATCACCTTCACCCCCGACCCGGACTTCAACGGCCCCACAACCATCGACTACGTGGCAACCGACCCCGACGGCAACGAAACCCCAGGCCAAATCACCGTCCAAGTCGGCCCCGTCAACGAC
>CAZPXE010000056.1:0-13008 GCA_964590545.1 uncultured Rhodobacterales bacterium
TGGACGAATACAAAAGCGAACCCCAGACCCAGGCCCGTTCCATCGCATCCTCAAGATGAGAGGACAAATCGCTGACCGATGAGGCCCCGCGCGGCAGCGCATCCAGCGCGGCGGTCATCTCGGTGACGATCTTGCCGTCATCCAGCTTGAAATGGCTAATGATGCGGTGAATGTCGCTGTCCTGATTGTTCAGGATCTGATGCATCCAATGCACGATTTCCACATAAGGGTTCCCGCGCATCTTGCAAAATACGGTCGCACCCTCAATCGCCTTGTACCCAAGGCTGTTCAGCTTTCCAAACAGCGCAACGCGGCTAATCTCTGTCATAAACTCATGTCCCTTCCACTGTCGGTTGCGGCGACTGGCTGGAGGTTTGGCTCCAGATACAATTCATCCGCATCCTTGTCGTTTTTTCTGTTTCCGATCCAGCCTGTCTGCCCAAGCTGCACCGTTTCCCCCAGTTTGGCCGGGGGTATTTCGTTTTTGTCGAGGATCAGGTTCACTTCCCAATCCAATGCGTCGCCCACGTAATTGCGAACGATATCCCGAAGCCGGTCAAGCGATGTGCCGCCCGGCAATAAGCGTTTGTAATCCTCTAGCGGGAGCGGCCCGATAATCAGGCGAAACTTGTCGCTACGGGTGCGGACCTTCTCACCGATTGAGGTGGTCTGGCCGAGCCGCGCAGGCTGGCCCATTTGCCAGCGGTCATCCGGCTCAAGCTCCAGCCATGTCCCAATGAATTGTTCAATCTTGACGGTGGTGCCAAAGAACATCGACAGGATCGCCACCAGCCCTTCGGCATTCTTCGGCCCCTGAGAAAGAAGCCCCGCAAAGTGCCGCTTTGCCAGATCCGGCAGCGCATCCCGCCCCCGCAAATGGGTGCCATGATGGCCCGCAATCGCCGCGACCTTGCGCTCGATCCCGTCATTATCGCCCCGGTCAAAGCTGGCCGCAGGCTGGCCCGAGCGCCACGCGCGGAACAGCAGCGTCATCAGCCGGTGCGTGACCATGTTGGCAAATTCCACGAAAGTGGGATCGCGGTGCTGGCGCAGGCGCGCGCGGGCAAATTCGGTCAGATGCAACGGCAGCGGGCCTTGCGGGCCAAACAGGCCAAAGAACCGGTTGGTCAACCGCCCCGGCCGCTCATTTTTTGGCGCCGTATAGCCCTGCACGGTCGAAGGCGGGAAGGCGAGTTCGGCTTCCTGACCATAGCGCACAGGATCTTCACGGGGGCGGCGCGCCTCACCAATACGGGGGGCGTCAGGATAGGCGGCTTCGATCACGCGAAGCGCGTGGAAGATATGCTGTTTCTCGGGGGCGTTTTCGAGCCGCTCTAAATGGCTCAGATGATCCGCCCCAGGCCCGTTTCCGGCCGCCATCGGGTGATCTCCCCGCGTTGTTGGGTGACAAGCACCGTTTCCGTAAAACTATTGATAGACACATACTTGCGGAAGAACCGCTCTAATACAGCGCCCAGCAAATACACGCTGGTGCCTTCAAAAAAACTTTCGTCAAAGCGCAGTTGCACTTCAAGGCCCCTGACGGCGGTAGAAAGAACCTCATCCGTCATCCGCCGCACAATGGGGCGGGTGGACACGCCGTTGACCCCTTCAAGCTGCTTTTCCAGCACCCGATCGCCAGATGGGGCATAAATGCCGATCAGCTCGCGCAGCGCGGCGGCCTTGTCATCCTGCTCACCACCCGTGATCGACAGGTAATTCAGGCTCAAATGGCTGATCAGCCGCCACGCGGTATCTCCTTGCGCCAGCGAGGGGCGCGGGCGCGTCGGGTTCACCGGGGTCGTCACATGCTTAATCGGACCGCCTTCGGGCAAGTAGAACACATCCTTCGCCCCGGTCGGCAACAGCAGCGGCAAATCGCGGTTCGTGGTCATCGCGGTGACCGCCAATTGGTCCAGCCCAGACGGATAGGGCGCTTGTTCGGGGTCCACCAAAGACAGGTAGGTTTCCGAACCAAGGTAAGAGGTCCGTACCCCTTTAAGCCGTTCTTTCTCTGCCCGCTGCCGCATCTTGCGGCTTTGGGTGTAGTAAGCGCCGTGAATATCGCCCGCCGCCGTCAGATCATCGGCGGAATAGAAGGCGCGGAACGGCACATCCTTTTCACCGTCGCTACTGATACCGGTCACGCCGGTCAGGCTGTAAACCTCGTAATCCAGCGGCGCGGTGCGGTCGACGACCACATGCTGCTCTACCGTTGCTTGCGAAATCAGCACCCGGTCGCAGCGTTTCGGGAACAGGTTGACCGCCGAAACCGCGTTCAGTGTGAAGGCATTCGGCGTCACACCCGGCGCGACATCGGCCATTCCCTCTTTCAAAAGGATATATATATCAACGTCATAGCCCTCACACCGCGTCAGCGCCATCGTCAGGCCAGTGAGTTCCACGAAATGATACCGTTCCGGCATAGCGAAATATTCTTGCAGCAGGCGATAGCCGTCAAAGCTCTGCCGCGGTGTGGGCAGCAACGCCTCATCCCGTTCGTAGCCGCGGGGGATCACTTCGCCATTGCTCAGCTCGGTCACCCAATCCGCGCGCCGGTTTGTCGAGCGCGCCACCAGACCCGTCACTTGCGTGCACAAAAGCTCGTGCAATTCCCAGCTTTTGCCCTCTTGCCCGTTCAGGAACAGGACCAGATTGTCCATCGACAATTCGGAAATCGGTTGCCCACCATGACGGCTGATCCGCAGCCGGATCGCCGCCCGCGCTTCGGTCTCGCGCGATACGCCCGCCGCGACCAACTCACCGCGCCCGTCAATGTATTCAGCCTCGGAAATCGTGACTGGCCAGATCGTCACATCATTGGCCGTGCGGAAGACACAAGCGGTTTGGTCATCATCCCCCAAGGTACTGCGCAGTTCCGAATGGCGCGGTAACACATAGCCATCGACAAGCGAGGTGTTCTCCATATCCGGCTGCAAGGCCGCCACCATCATCGACGGGGTGGGGGCAAGGTAGTGCGGATACACGATTTCCAGAAGGTGCGAGGTCAGGTTGGGGTATTGCAACTCCAACTCAAGTTGAACGCGGGCCGACAGAAACGCGACGCCTTCCAGCAGGCGTTCCACATACGGGTCGGCCACCTCGACCCCGTCCATACCAAGACGGGCGGCGATCTTCGGATAGGCTTGCGCGAACTCGCCCCCCATGTCTCGCATGAAGGCCAACTCTCCTTCGTAATGTTTGAGCAGCCGTGTATCCATCGCGCCGTCAGGTGATCCTTTCCAGTTCCAATTGCCCGGTCGTCACATCCACTTCGCTGCGCAGATACAATTCCATCGGCAATGGCTGCGCCCACATATCGGCGCGGATGTCATAGGTCACAAGAGAGGTGCGCATATCCTTTTCGACCCGCAGCGCCACGTCGATAGAGCCGGGGTGAATGCGCGGCTCGAACGTCTTGATCGCGTTGCTGATCGACTTGCGGATTTTTTCGGCCCGCTCAGCGGTGGAATGCTCGCCCGCCACTTCGCGAATGCCGAAATTCAGCACCGAATGCGCGACATTGGGGTACTTCTCTTCATCGAAAAGCGTGTTGCTGTCGCTGGTATTCAGCAGCCAAGCCAGATCGCGTTGGATGATCTCGCGCAATTGCCGAATGTCGATCACCCGGTCCTCGCGCCGCTCTTTCAGCTCTGTGGGATCATTATCCGTCAAACGGTCCAGCAACGAAGGCTGGAGCCGTTCGGCGACCATCTTGTCAGACATCCGGCTCGCCCCCGCCGCCATCTGGATCTGCGTCTTCGGCTGGGCCCGCGTCGGCGGTCATCTCAACATCCATCTCAATCACACGAACATCCATGATCGCGTGATCGCCCAGATCGGTTGCCAGAAGGCGCTGCCCAATCCCGGCAAACGTCTCAGCCCCCAGATCGGCCCAGTCCGTCGAGCGCGCCAGTTTATGCGCGTTATCGCCCTTGTCCAATGTGCCCGCATAACGTGTCGGGATCAGCGCCACCACATCGCCGCCATTGGGCAGGCTCAGTGTCACCGGGGTCCAAACCGTGTCGCGCAGGTCGGCAGGTTCATCAAATTCAATCTTCGAGATGGACGAGAACGGCACCCAAAAATATCGCCCATTTACAACCGCTTCAAGGATCGGGCCAAGCCGCATATCCGCATCGGCAATCCATTCAAACGCCTGCCCGTCAATCTTGCCGGACACGGCAGGGGCGGACTCAAAAGCGCGCGCACGGATCTCGGCTGCGGCCTCGGCATTGCCAGCCGCATTCGCCTTGAGCGCTTCGATCAGCAGCGCGACCCATTCCTGCGGCTCGCCAAACACCAGCGGATCTTTCTCGCCGGCGAACACCTTCTCGCGATACACCTCGCAAACGATGCCTTCGCGGTAAGTCTGCGCCATTGGCACCGCAAGGGGGTCCATCTCGGCTGAAACTTTCAGTTGCTGAATGGCACGCTGCCATTCGCCCCTGACGCATAAAAGCTGAAACAGGAAAATCCGCAGGCTGGCACTGGCCACATTTGCACGCACTTCCGCTTGCAGCGCGTCCAAGGCCCCATCCAAATCACCGGCTTTCAAAAGGTCTACTGCAGACACAGGGTTCTCCTGAAAAATTCAAATTTTTCACGGGCGACAGGCCCCCATAAAGAGGGCCTGCACCAATTGCTTAACCGTTGAGTTACAACGAATATTATTCGACAGCCAGGTTGGCTTCGTTGAGCACGCGGCTCCACTCGCCGCTGAACTCGCCGTCGTCTTTGCCCTGCTTGTCCTGCTTGGTGTAGGTCACTTTCATCGCGCCATACTGCATCACAACAGTTTCTTCGCAGATGTCGTCACCGTCCGAACCGGACCAGGAGATGTCCTGGATCATGACCAGTTTGAATTCCCATTTCAGGAAGGTCTTACCGGACACGCCCGGCGTGCCACCCGCGCGGCGCAGTTCAATAACCATGTCGTCGAAGTGGTTGCCTTCGCACAGTTTGTTGAACATCGCGCAGGATGCGGTGTCGGTTTTCTTGGTGATTGTCAGTTCCTTGAAGGTCGCTTTACCAGCGCCACCACCGGAAGTGATAGAACCGATATTCACGTTGTTCTCGGCACCGATCTCAAAGCTGAGGATCTCAAGCGCCTTGTTGTCCTTCATGGTCTTGTCTTGGGTTTCCCCTGAGACATCTGAGCCCGGGTAATAAAGAAATGCGTCAAAAGCCATGGTAAATCATCCTTTCATGGTCGTGTATTTAAGGGTGGGGAGTGTATGCTCGTGCTCTCGCTCGGGCGGGGATTATCCCTTCTCACTTGGTAGTTTAGAGACGAGCCGCAGTGAAACAGACAGCCCCTCCAATTGGTAATGCGGGCGCAGGAAGAACTTCGAGGAATAATACCCCGGGTTACCTTCCACCTCTTCGACGACGACCTCCGCCGCAGCCAATGGGCGACGAGCTTTGACGTCTTCGGGAGAGGTGGCCGAATTCAAATCGACATACTGATTAATCCACTTCTGTAGCCACGCTTGCATATCATCGCGCGACTTGTAGGAACCCACTTTGTCCCGCACGATACACTTCAGGTAATGTGCAAACCGACAGGTGGCGAACAGATACGGTAGGCGGGCTGCGAGGTTCGCATTCGCCGATGCATCCGCGTCGTCATATTCCGCCGGATTGTGCAGTGATTGTGCCCCAATAAATGCAGCCAAGTCACTGTTTTTTCTGTGAATGAGCGGCATCATGCCGTTTTTCGCCAACTCGGCTTCACGGCGGTCCGAAATGGCGATTTCGGTCGGACATTTCTGGTCCACACCGCCATCATCAGTCGGGAAAGTATGGCTCGGAAGGTTCTCAACCGCGCCGCCACTTTCGATGCCGCGAATCCGCGAACACCAACCGTATTCCTTGAAGGACCGGTTGATATTTACCGCCATGCCATAGGCCGCATTCACCCAGCTGTAGTTCTCGCTGTTGGCACTGTCGGTATCTTCTTCAAACGCGAAAGCCTCGACCGGATCGGTTTTCGATCCATAGGGCAAGCGGCCCAGGAAGCGCGGCATCGCCAAACCCACATATTTGGAGTCTTCCGATTCGCGCAGGGACCGCCACGCGGCATATTCCGGCGTCTGGAAAATCTTGGTCAGATCGCGCGGATTGGCCAATTCACCCCAGCTATCCATCTGGAACAGCGTCGGGTTGGCACCGGTGATCAGCGGCGCATGCGCTGCGGCGGCGATTTTCGACATTTCGGTCAGCAGTTCCACATCGGGCGGGCTGTGATCGAAGTGATAATCTGCCACCAGCGTGCCGTAAGGCTCGCCGCCAAACTGGCCGAACTCTTCTTCATAGATCTTCTTGAAGATCGGCGACTGATCCCAAGCGGTGCCTTTGAACTTCTTCAGCGTCTTGTGCATGTCCTTTTTGGAGATGTTCATGACGCGGATTTTCAGCTGCTCATCGGTCTCGGAATTGTTCACCAGATAATGCAGACCACGCCACGCGCCTTCCAACTGTTTGAAATCGGCATGGTGCAAGATCAGGTTCACTTGCTCGGTCAGTTTCTGATCAATCTGGCTGACAATGCTTTCAATCGTGCGCAGCGCGTCGTCGGATACCAGATTGGTATTCGCCAATGCTTGCTCGGCCAGTGTTTTCACCGCCTGCTCAACCGCCGTCTTGGCTTGGTCGGACTTGGGGCGGAACTCTTTCTTCAGAAGGTTCTCAAAATCGGAGGACCCAAACGCCGTGGCTTCGGAGCCACCGGCTGCTTCTGTTTCTGCTTCAGCCATCTCTTACTCCTCCGCATCCGCATCGCCGGGCGCAGGTTGCGCGGCGAGAGTTTTCAAAAGGGCCGGGTCCTGCATGATCTTCGCGATCAGATCCTCGGCACCGGACTTACCGTCCATATATGTCATCAGGTTGCTCAACTGCGTGCGTGCATTCAGCAGCTCTTTAAGCGGCTCTACCTTGGCCGCGATGGCCGCAGGGCTGAAGTCGTCCATGCTTTCGAACGTGATATCAACGGCCATGTTGCCTTCGCCCGTCAAGGTGTTCGGCACAGTAAAGGCCGCACGCGGCGCCATCGACTTCATGCGATCGTCAAAGTTATCAACGTCAATCTCAAGGAACTTGCGATCGGCAATGCCGGGCTGCTCCACTTCGGACTTACCGGCCAGATCGGACATAACACCCATCACGAAGGGCAACTGTACCTTCTTCTCGGCACCGTACAATTCAACATCATACTCAATCTGGACCCGCGGCGCCCGATTCTTGGCAATAAACTTCTGAGAACTACCGGACATTCATCTGTCTCCTTCGCAACCCGTTGCTTCCCTGTGTAACGGCCAAGTGCTGGCCGATATTCGTTAGTATTCTTCGGTTTCTTCGATTCCACCGATATGGTGGACATTTTCCAGACCCGCAGGGGCCATGTCTTTCATAATCTGCATAAAATCGGCTCCGACGAGCTTTTTGGCCCGCAGCAGCAAGATTGGCACCGGGCTCGACGGCTCGCTGCGCTCATAATAAGCGATGATGCGGTCAATGGCGTTGCGCACATCATTGGGTGAATTGACCCCGCCGCCGCCGCCGCCACCTGCAACGGGAGCAGCAGCAGCTACGCCATCTTCACCAGCCTCACCGTCTTCAACGGCGTCCTCACCAACCGGTGTGCCCGTCGCATCACCAATTTTCTTCGCAGCACGCTTAAGCTGGCCAATCAGCGGATCAAGGTTCGGCCCCTGACCCGGCGTTTGTTCGTCAAATACGCCAGAGATTGTCTGCACATCTTCCAACGCCTGAGAGACGGCTGCACCGATCTGCGCCATTTCTTCGGGGTCAGTATCCTGAAATGCGGCGGCGATTTGGCCCGCATCCGGCGTGTTGTCAAAATCAGATGGCGGCGTCAGATCCCCATCCGCCACTTCAATATGGCGAAGGGTCATCAGCCCGAACATCTTGCTTTTGGTCAGCGGCGCGCGGCGCACCGCCTGATACACACGCGAGGGGCCAGACCCATCTGGGTCTCCGCACAGATCGCGCATCGTGTTGATCCGCATCGTCGGGTCGTTGTCGTCATCCTCGTCAAGCTGCGGATGGCACGTATCCCAATAGGTCGTCATCAGAGTCGCGATGTAGGATGTGCATTTCGCAAAGCCCGGGAACCCGTTCAGGCTCAACTGCGCTTCGGCCATGAACACAGCAGCGCGCAGATCATGGCTGCGGCCCATGATATCCGCCGCCTTCTCAACGACTTCTTTGTAATCGGGCCCTGCCGCTGGCGAGTCGGGATCAGCGAACTGACTATCCTCGCCAGGCTGAGCCGCAATCTCAAGCTCGGTGAAGACCGGATCATACTCCAGATCATCACCGCTCGGGGCATCTTCTCCATGACTCTGAAGAAGCGCGTCTAAATCCATGTTTCCCCCCTGGGGTCCGTAACTTTCAAATCATCACGCCGGGCCTTGTGGCGCTTTGTTGTGACTGGCCCAAAATAGCTCATACCAAAATCGATCCTTGACTATAAGTGGCACCCTTACAAAAAGAATTTCGGTTGCCAAGTACGAATTACCTTACTTCAGATCGGTATGACGCCCCTGTTCTGCAACCTCCAGCCTTTGCATTTGGGTCAGCTTACGGCAATAATCCGCTTATCGCAAATTTGTGACGTCACTTCGGCTCAGGTAAGCTTTTGATGACATCTGATAATTTATTGGTGAATAATTACCGCGCTACGGCGTTACCCCGCTGAAGCAACCGCATTTTGGAGGACAACTGATGCCAATGGCTCCCGCTGATATCGCAGAATTTGGAAAACTTCTGAAAAAGGCCCGGCAGAAACCCCTGCCCTTCGGCCTGTGTCTGGGCAAGAAGCCCGAGAACAACGTTATCTGTCTCGATCTCAAAAAATCCCCCGAAGTCATGATGCGTAAGGCCAAGGCAGAGGGCGAGACCGGCAAAGTGACCTTCGGCACATGTTCTGTGTCTGGCAAGATCATGACCCTGATGCTGGGAGGCAAAATGCTTCCCGGTCTGGCCAAGAACATGAAAACCTTCATGATCAAGTCCGGCATGCAGATGAAGGTCGTCATCGCCGATTCAAGCGGCGCGGTTCTCGAAAGTGACGGCGACGAGGAAGAAGAGGCGCAGCTGACCTCGGCCGATACCGGCCACCAGCCACAGCCCAGCACCGATGAAAAAGGCGTCGAAGCTGGCCCCGCTCCTGTGGAACCCGACAAGAAAGGCGAAGCGGACCCGATTGCCGAGCAATGGAACAAGATCGCAGGGGCCCTCGCACCGCTGGCCGAGAAATTCGCCGCCAGCGCCGACATTCGCGCCAACAAAATCAAAGCGGCCTGGAAAGGCGCAGCCGAAGCCGCCGCCAAGGGCGACTTCAAATCCGCGATGGGTGTCGCCGGCAAACTCAAGCCCGTCTTGACCGCTGGCCCAAGCGAAGCCGGGAAGAAAGAAGACAAAGCCGACCCAGACGCAGAAAAATGGGCCAAGTTGCAAGCCGGGCTTGAGCCGATCTTCCTCAAAGCCCTTGGCAACAACCCGCCAGAGCGTACCAAAATGCAAGCCGCATGGGCCATGGCGCAAGAAAGCGCCGAGCAATCCGCCTTCGCCAAAGGTATCGCCATCCTCACAAAGCTGAAGCCCCTACTCGACAAAGCCGCTGCTGCGACGAAAACCGGGCAAGAGGCCGAAGTGCCCGCCGATGTGGTGCCCTTCCAGAAATCACGCGTGCTGTGGTCCAAGACACGCCAGAAGATGTTCGCCGACATGACCAAGCTGGAAAAAGCCATCGCAGATGCTTGCGCCGGTGACGACGCGCTGCAACCCGTCGCCGACAGCGTCGACAACCTTAGCAAACGCCTTTCCGGCTTCGATGAAGCATTGGAAACCGTGCTTGATCAGATAACCAACTCCCCTGATGGTGCTGCGCGGGAAAAACTCAAAGGCGCTGCCGTCAAGAAGGTCCAAGAGTATCAAACCTTGCTCTCCGATCCGTTCTTCACCGATGTGGATGACAATAACGGCTTCGTGTCGGTAAAAGTTGCGGCCACGGCCAAAGCGTCGCTGGCGTCGATCGCGAAAACGCTGGCGGCCTGACGACCCCGCGCACGTCGCATACATCTTGCATACAAAACGCCGCGAAGGAGACTTCGCGGCGTTTTTTGCATTTTCCCCAGCCGTGACTCAGAAGCCTCGCTTAGGCAGGCGGTTAAATCGCATGCTTGACCCAGAGGCCAACTGCCTCAATGTTTGCGAAAAACCGAGACTTCCGGTACGAGCAGTCAAACGCCGGAGGGACATAGCTGGAAAGTTGATGGACATGAACCAGACCATCCCGCCTCATGCCCTTGCCGGGGCAGAGGAAGCCGAACCGACACGGCCACCGCTCAGCGCGATGCGTTTCGACATGCCCGCCGACCTTTACGCGGTGATTCCGCAGATTGCCGAGCTGACCCAGATGCGGCCCGAGCTCGGCGAAGACCCGCTGGAATTCATGCTCCGCCTGCGCGCCAGCCAAACCCCGGAAGAGGCCGTTACCTTCACGGCCTTTGCAGCCGTGCCGCAAATGGCGATCTGGTGGGGCCATGAATGCCTGCGTTTGATGCCAGACGCCATGAGCCCGGCAGATGTCGAGATGATGGAGCAGATCGGCATCTGGATCAGCGATCCCAGCAATGCCAACCGCCACCGTATCATGGCCAAGGCCCTGTTCACCGAAATGCGCAGCCCCGCGGTTCGCCTCGGCCTTGCGGTTGGCTGGTCCGGCGGGCCGATTGCCCCAAATGATCCCGCGCCGGTACCTATCCACCGCGCGCCGAAATCCGTGAACTCCGCAATCCTCTCAGCGCTCGCGCAAGCCCCGCTTTCGCGCCGGGCCGAGATGTTGGCCAAGATCACCGACATGGCGGAGTCGCTGTTCCGGGTGTACTGAGGAGTTTACGGGGGTGGGCGAATTCGCGTTACAGTTTAGATATACTAGAGATTTCGCCGCGCTCCGCGTGGTGCAGACAGGGCTTCGCACGGTATGACGCTGGTTTTACAGATTGAGAATTACACCTCGCTCGAAAACGGTGGCCCGGTGGAATTTACCGTGCCCGCGCACGGGGCCAAGATCGGGCGCAGCGCCTCGATGGATTGGACCCTGCCCGATGCAACCCGCCATATCAGCTCTCACCATTTCGATATCGTGGTGCAGCACGGCGCATATTACCTGCGCGACAGTTCCACCAATGGCACCTTCCTGCGCGGCAGCCGCTACCGGCTCGAAGGGATGCACCAGATCAACAATGGCGATCAGTTTCAGGTCGGGTCTTACTTCATCAAGGCGATGATGCCGGTCGCGCAGAACACTGGCCTGCAAACACCGACCTTTACCGACCCGCCGCAACCCGAAGCAGCGCCCATCGCTGCGCAAGCCCCGGCGGCTCCTGTGACACCTCCTGTCGCGCCTTCCGCCGCGCCCGCGGCGCAGGTTGCCACGCCGGAACCGGCTGCCCCTGCGGCTTGGACACCGCCCCCAACGGCGCAGCCCCTCGCACAAACTCCACCGCCCGCCGCGCAGGCGCCAGAGCCGTTTGATCCTTGGAATACAGGACCAGTTCCAGGCGTTGCCTCCGAACCAGACCCCGTTCCAGAACCCGAACCTGAACCCAGCTCGCAAGCGCTCGCGGCACCCATCGAAAGTGACCCTTTCGCGAACCCAACTCCAGCGCCACAAATCCCGGACGACCCGTTCGAGCTCTCGTTGCCGCCAACAGCGGACGACAACATCCCACCTGTCGACCTGATTGGCGAAGACTTCGACGAACCCCTCCTGCCGCCAGACGCAACCGCAGACCCCGAGCTAGGGCGGCTTAGCGATCCAGAACCGAGCGCAGAGACCGACTCGCTGAAAAGCCCCCCAAGCGCCGCTTCGGGGGATCTGGGCAGCCCCGGCCAACTCAAAACACCAACGCTTGCCTCGTTCGGTGACACGACCGACCTGAAACTGCCCGGCTACACAACCCCGCCACAGGACAATATCGACTCGCTTCTGCCAACAGACCTGTCGATTCCCCCGTCGCAACTTGACGCCGCAACCGATGGGCTCGAGGCAGCGCCGCGCTTTGACACGCAAGACGCTACGCCAGAGCTGTCCGTACCGCCGACGGCCGAGATACCCGTTGCCGCAGTCCCCTCTGTCCCGCGCCCCGATTTAGGCTTGCTCGACAAAACGCAATTCCCGGCCACAGACCCCGCTCCGGCAGCGCCGGAACCCGAACCATTTATCGACGCCGAGCCCGTAGCAGAACCGCAACCAGCAGCCGTTGCCCCTGCCCCAGCAGAAAGCGGCGATCCAAACACCTTCTTGCGGGCCTTCCTCGAAGGGGCCGAACTGAACCCGGATGAGTATGACAGCATCGACACCGAAGCGCTTGCCCGCGCTTTGGGCGAAACGACCCGCGCAATGGCGTCAGAGTTGATGATGATGCTACAAGCGCGGGCCGAGGTGAAAAAGCACACCCGCTCTAGCCCCCGCACAATGCAAAGCAGCGCGGATAACAACCCGCTTAAATTCATGCCCGACACCAAACAGGCGATTGAAACGCTGTACCTCAAACCACGCCCCGGCTTCCAGCAGGGCGCACACGGGGTCGGCGCAGCGCTTGAAGACGTGCGCCTGCACCAAGCCGCCATCTTCGCCGCGATCCAACCGGCACTGGCGGGCATGCTCGAAGGTCTCAGCCCCGAAGAGATCGACGGAGGCCACGCTGGCGGAGGCCTTCTCGGCCCCGGCGGGCGCGGCAAAGCCTGGGACAGCTTCGTTAAGCTTTGGGAGCGCAAATCGCAGCACCACGAAAACGGGATGCAAGGCGAGTTCCTGAAACACTACGCCTCTGCCTATGCAGAACTGGTCGAGGATGACGGGTTTTAAACTTAAGCTTTAGGCTTGGCCTTAAACTCCAGACCCATCCCCTTACCGGAAAACCCCAGAGCCAAGGTTGTTTGTGTTCAACCCACCGCCACCGGTATTCCGCTTCG